>JBBSVX010000041.1:0-27355 GCA_038046585.1 archaeon | reverse complement strand
TGAAAGCTTCCAATCAAGAAAATATGCGTTTAGCGAGTGCTTGTTATTGCTTACAAGCGCATTTCCCACTTTTTCGGCCCATTTTTTCTTTGCGTTATGCATGTTTAGCCGTTCAATGCCCTTTTCCAAGGTTAACCTTTGAGTCATTAACTAATCTTTGGTTTAATTGATTAATTATACTTTGCCTGAGGTTGTTTTGTTCTCTCCAGTCGGCACGTGTCCTAAAGAAGCATTATATACATTGCAAAACTATCTCTTTTATGCAGCTCGAAGGATTTTTTGACAAGGCTTGTAATGCCATCAATTTGCATCGCGCGCGCCATGAAGATATTGCAAAAAGAATAATTCCTCTCAAAATGATGTCTGCTCCAAAGAGTGCTGAGAAAGTGATTGAGCGAATGGAAAAAGCGTCGCTTAACTTCGCCGTTGCCGGAGTTGACTCCGGGTTTGTAAGCAAAAAACTTTCTTTCGTCGATATCGTGCTTGTAAGAACGGCCGGAGTACTTTTTGATTTTGAAAAAAATGAAATAAAAAAAACAACTTACTACCCTTCGGCATTTTCGTTGCCGGAACCTCTTCCCTTAAAATTGGGCCTTGAGAAAGACGAGGAAGCTCAGAGCGTTTCGCTTGAGAGACTGAAACAGGAAGTCTCCACTTCGATAAAAATGATTGAAAAGTTTAAACCAAAGTATCTTTTCATTGACGGATCAATCGTTCCCCAGTATCAGGATAAGCCGAGGAAAGATTCGGTGATTAATGAAGATTATGAGTCAATAATTCAATTATTTCAGAAGTTATATTCAACCGCAGAAAATAATTCTTGCACGCTTATCGCCTGCGTTGAGGATTCAAGGGGAACAAGATTTCGCCAGCTCTTGCAGGATGAAATAATTCCGGGGTCAATGCTAAAAGTAAGTCCAGCTGAACTTGGAAATGTTTTTGACGCTTCGATTCTTGATTATTTTCTTTCGCAAGGTGAACGCACTTTTGTTTTTCCTTATACTTCTTCAATAGAGGCTCACGCGATACTAAAAGATTATTCGAGCGAGTGGGCAAAAAGCATTTATGTTTCTTATACAAAACCAAGTGAAATGGATAAGCCATTGAGGATTGAATTTATTTGCAAAGAAGGAAAAAGTGACCCCGCAAAACTTGCAAGGTGCGCAAAAGAAATATCTTCGGTCGTGTACGCACTATCCTCATTCCATAGAGAATACTCCTATCCCTCAATACTAATCGAAGCCGACATGCGCGCGGGGCTAAACGAACAGGACATATCAGTCGTTTATGACAAGCTAGTGGACAAGCTCGGGCCAAAAGCCAGAATGAGACGCAACTCCAGACCGTTTAAGTGAATATTGCCTGACACCGCCTGAAAAGTATAAGTCTTTTATTCAAGTCAAGCACTATTCTATCATGCAAAGAAGCGTTGATATCTTGCCTTGGGCTCATTCTGGCGAATCGGCATTGCACAGATCGCTCATTGATTACGTGAAAAAGTTGCCTCGGGGGGCAGAAGTGTTTTTAGAAGTTTCACAAGATTCGTTAAAGTTTTTTGATGCTGTTGAAGATTTTGTTGCAGGAAAAGAAGTGAAAGCGTCTAAGCTTATGGATCAACTAAAAGCGTCATCCGAACGTATTGACGCCGTATCAGTTGGCGAAAGACATAAATTGATTGCGAAAAGTCCCCAAACAATTGCTTATGTTGAACTGATAAACGAAGCAAGAAGAAGAAACTTGCGATTGATTCCTATTGAGACCCCTGTGTCAAGAGCAAACGCTGTTAGAGCACTAAAGAATGTTGATGAATTTATTTATGATGGACACGGAATATTTGCCGGGTCAGAGCTTGTTAGGTCGAATGAATTTAGAGAAAAGTCATTTGCGCGGCAAATACGCTCCTTAATGAACCGCAACAAAAAATATTTTGCAATAGTGGGGCTCAATCATATGGATAGTGTCAACAGGGAACTTAGAGCCCTAAAAGTAGTTAGTAGGACAAATGTAAATTTTATTCCAAAAAATTTGCGCGCATATGTTGCACAGTCGCGCCTTATGCAAAGAACTGCACGCAAAGAATTCAGAAAAGGTAATGACGTTGCTGTTGGTAAGGCTTATTTTGGCGATCAGTTCAAAAAAGTCCCCTATCCTAGATTAATAGATTCTGCAGAAATGGCCAGAATACTTTCTGAAAAGCTTGTGGCTCAAAGAATAAACTCTGAAAAACGCCAGAAAGCAAGAGTAATGCAGAAGAATACTCGAAGAGTGGTGAAGTGAAATGATAAAAGCGATTATATTTGACATGGGCGGCGTTATTCTTACAAGCAAGATTGAAAATATTCTTCAGCAGGTGGCAAAAAGTTTGGATGTTCCTGCTGAAAGCCTGATGGAAATACGGGCGCAAAACAAGGAAGCTCTTTGGGATGGAAAAATGTCCGTCAGAGACTTTGCCGCTTTGTTGAAAAAAAAGCACTCGCTCAAACAAAGCGTCGCCCAGATTCTTAGCATCTGGAAAAGCACTTATCTGAAGGCGACTGTTCCAAACACAGAAATGGTTGCGATTGCAGGAAAGCTCATGAAAATGTATAAAGTCGGGATGATTTCCAATCTTTGGGATTTTCATGTAACTATAAACAAAGAAAGGGGGCTTTACAAAGGATTTGATCCGTGCGTCCTTTCGTGCAAGGTCGGGATACATAAGCCCCAGAAGAAGATTTTTGAATTGGCCTTGAATAAATCCGGCATGAAAGGCGATGAATGTGTTTTCATTGATGACAGGGAGGAGTATTTTCCCATAGCGCAAAGCCTGGGGATGAAAACAATTGCTTTTTGCAATGCGAGCCAGATGGTTGTCGAGCTAAAAAAACTCGGGGTTGAGGTATAATGATAAAAGCAATAGTATTCGATTTCTGGAACACTCTCGCTCCAACCACAATTGATTTTGTCCATCTTTCAAAACTTGCGCGTGATGAGAAGCTTTCTTTGGGAGACTTTATTACAAAATATGAACTCGCCACCCATATGAAAAAGTACAAGAATTTTGAGGAACTTAGAAATGATTTTTTTGCGGCATTCAAACAATATGATAACGAGCTGCTCGAAAAAGAATTGTACGAGATTTATTTTAACCGTTTTGATAAAATATATTTGTTTCCTGAAGTTGAAAAAGTATTGGCAAAATTAAAAGCCCAAGGGTATCGCTTGGCGCTATTAACAAATACTGAGAGTCTCCACGCTGAAGAGATAAGAAAAATTCTTCGCCTTGATGATTATTTTGATGTGTTTGCCTACAGTTTTGATGTTCACGCAGTGAAGCCGGACCCGAAGGCCTTTGAGTATGCATTAAAGCTTTTGAAAGTCAAGCCAAGCGAAGCTATGATGGTCGGCGATTCGCTAAGATCGGATATTGAAGGATCAAAAGTGGTAGGAATGCATAATGCCTGGATTAACCGCAAAGGCAGGGCCAAGGCATTTGACCTTTCCGGCCCCAAAGCAGAGTACGAGCTAAGCTCGCTTGAAGACCTTTTCAAGGTCTTGGGTCACTTCAAGAAGTAATAGGCGAAGCGCTAGCGGCACAATACTAGGGCATAGTTTATAAGGCGAAAGAAACTGGATTAGATTATAGAGTGAGAAAAATGGAAAAAGAACAGCTGGGAACAGTAATCTCAACAATGGAAGGCCCATCGCCTTCAAAAATGTCTTTTGTAGTGAATAACGGCAAGGTCCACACTGGAATGTTTGTTGAACTTGAATATTCTGAAGGCACGATGGTTTGCAGAGTGGAAGATGTTCTAAAGACAAACCGTTATTTTGAGCGCCCTGATTCGGTAAAAGCAATCGGACCTGAACTTGAAAAAAACTTTCCTGCTGCCGAATGGGAGTTTCTCTTAGCGCACACAAAGCCGCTAGGCGTATTCAAAGAAAATCTAATTAACAGAACAACTTTTCCTCCAAGCCCTGGGACAAAAGTATTTGTTGCAGAAAACGAGCACATAAAAAAATTCTTAGGAATAGAAGAGAAAGGCCTAAATTTGGGAGAACTTCAGTTTCACGATGTCGGGATGAAAGTAAATCTCTCGCGTCTCTTGCAAAAGCACTTGGCAATCCTCGCAATGAGCGGAGCTGGAAAAAGTTACGCTGTAAGCGTTCTTCTTGAAGAGCTTCTTGACAGAACAAAAGAACAAGGGCAGATTGCAGTAATCGCGTTTGATACTCACGGAGAGTACACTTGCTTTGGAGAACCTGTAGCAAAAGCGAACTCAGAAAAATACAAGGATTATTCTTCGAAGACAAAAATAATTGACGGGACAAAGGTAAGAATCGCCGTTTCAAATATTACTTTCGCAATGCTAAAAAATATTTCTCCCGGCTTGACCCCAACCCAATCAAGGGCTTTACTCAAAATTATTTCAAGACTAAAATCAGAGATGCGTTCAGGCGTGGGCCCATTTGATCTTAGTGATGTAAAAGGAGAACTTGATGCGCTTGACCCAAAACTTGCTGAAGGAGTATCTTCTGCAATTGATGAGATTGAAGAAACAGGATTATTTGGAAGAATTGATGCGCCAAGCGTTTTTGATCTTGCAAAATCGGGGCAGTTTACTGTAGTTGATCTTAGCAAAATTATTACTGATAAGAAAAGACAAGTCATTGTCGGTCACTTCGCGCACAGATTGTTTTCAGAAAGAAGGCATCAAAAAGTTCCTCCTTTCTCGCTGCTCGTAGAAGAAGCCCATAATTTTATCCCCGAAGGAATTTCTTCTGAAGAGGCTCCCGCGAGAGGAACACTGCGAACAATTGCAAGAGAAGGGCGAAAGTTCTGCGCCTCCCTCATACTAATATCTCAAAGGCCAAAGAGGCTTGACACTACAACGCTCGCCAACTGCAATACAAATATTATTCTTAGAATAACTAATCCCTACGATCTAAAACACATCCAGGACAGCTGCGAGGGACTTGACAATTCAAGCGCCGGTACCATCTCATCGCTGAGAGTGGGCGAAGCACTCATCATCGGTGAAGCCGTCGGGGCTCCCACGTTCTTTAAAGTTCGCCAAAGAAAATCCCAGCCATCAAGACACGAAACTACCTTAGAAGAGGCTGCTAAGAAATTCTCTGAAAATGCAGACAAGGGTGCAAGCGAAGCGGATGCTTTTCTTTAAGGAATAAATGTTGCAGTGATAAATTTGTCCGAATTTGTGAAAGAGATAATTTCTGATTTAAAAAAAGTCTCCTCAAAGAAACAAGCGAAAGTTCTCAAGTCTTTTTTTAAAACAGGCGAGGGACATTACGGCGAAGGGGATGTTTTCCTCGGGTGCTACGTGCCGGACGTTAGGGTTGTTGCAAAGAGTCATTTTGCAAAAGCCGCATTAAGTGATATACACAATTTGTTGGACATTAATTTGCATGAAGTTCGCCTTTGCGCTTTATTGATGCTTATCCAAAAATATCAGATTTCAGTCTCGCTTGACGAGAAAAAAGAGTTTTGTGACTTTTACCTTTCACATACAAAAGCAGTAAACAATTGGGACTTAGTTGATCTTTCTGCTGAAAAGATTGTTGGCCAATATTTTTTTGAAACAAATACTGTTTGTAATAACCATAAACTCACAAAATTTGCTAGTTCAAATTATATTTGGGATCGAAGGATTGCGGTGCTCGCAACTTTTGCTTTTATAAAAAATAATTCTTTTGATGAAACATTTCGTCTCGCAAAAATGCTTCTTGATGACAAGCATGATTTGATGCACAAATGCGTTGGTTGGATGCTGCGCGAAGTTGGAAAAAGAGATCAAGCTGCTGAGGAAGAATTTTTGCGCGCGCATTACAAAAAGATGCCCCGAACAATGCTTCGCTACGCGATAGAGCGCTTTTCGCCTTCAAAAAGAAAAGCGTATCTTGAAGGGCGTATTTGAAAATAACCTTGATTTTTAATCTCGTCAAGAGTTTTGTCCTAATATTTGTGTGTTCACCGGCGCCAAACCTGCTTTGCCCTTTTAAATGGCCAAAAGCGACAGCTTCTCTTATGCCCCAACATAAGAGCCTTTTTTTGGCTAGCATAGCATATAGTGAGCAGAAGCGCGAAATTCACGCGGAATTTGCTGGCAAAAGCGGCAAGTTAGTGAAACGCTATCCTTTCTTTCCTTTTACAATTCTCCCTTCCACAATTCCTCAGGAGAAACTAAAATCACTTCTTCTTTCAGTGGGAATCAAGCGTTTCTCAATTGAACAAAGAAACAATTTGCTTGTAGTTTCAGCAGTATCTTTTTCAGATCTCAAAAAGATAGGTTCTACACTTTCAACTTACTCCGGGCTTTCTTCGATGATAATAGAGCCAGAACGCGCATTCTTACTGCAAAAAAATTGGGCCTATTTTGATTGTTTTTATGAAGAAGACGGCGAAATGCGAAAGGAAGATTCGCTACCATCACCAGATCTTGGATTTTTTGTAGCAAAACAAATTCCTTTTCCTGAAGCGATGAGGCTTGATGAAGAGCAAAGTCTTTTCATTTTGAGGCGAAACGCCTGGGCATCTGCCCTTAAAATTTCTCCAGATAAGATTCCAGCCTCCGCTCAGGAAAGAACTGAAATAATGCTTGAGAATATGTTTTTCAAAAACGGCGGAACAATATACTGGTCAGATAAGTTTTTCTCCCAATCAGGAGACCGTACCCCGAAATGCTGTTTTGACAAGGCTTCTTCGCTTGACTTTTCGCTTGTGTGGAGCAAGCTCCTTTCAAGACAATTTTTCAATTTGGGGCCCGATACTCTTTCATGCGACTGCTGTAAACCCGTAGAACTAAATGATTCTCAAATAATTCCCTCTTCAATGATTGAAGTTTCATTTCAAGAAAACAACTATTTTTTCGAATCTTCTTCAAATTCTTTCGCTCTCGGGTTTCACAAACTAAATCCTGGGCGAGAATTTCGTCTAATGCGGCAGAAAGAGAACTCATTGACAATTCCTCCCATCGGTCCATTTTGCAAGAATCAAAAAGCATTGCTTTTAGTGAATGATGCAAAACGCCTGCTTGACGAGGGAGCGGTGACTTTGGAGAAAAACCATTCAATGCAATGGGCTTGCACAAAAAAAGAAAGTTTTTTTTCAATTGAAGTGCAAAAGTCTCTTGATGAACTCTCTCTTTTTGCAAAAATCGTGGAAAAGGATTCCTCAAACCTCTTTTCAAAGAAAGATGCCGGTTTCTTTTTTGCGGCGCTCAAGGCTGAAGCTCTCAACGAACTACTTTGCGAACTTCCTCTTCAATTAACGAACCGCAACTCAAAATTCTTTTCCCCCGATCTCGCGCGTGCGGTAATCTCAATACAAGAATCGACTTTCTCCAAGTTCAAAGAGTTCTCGGCACGTAACGGCTATAGGGTGCTTCATACTGACAAGAAAAGCGCTTTCATTAAGGGTTATTCTTCTTTGGCTTTGGCCAAGAAATTCTCGGAGGAACTTAAGATTCCTCAGCCGCTAGTAGGAGGTTTTATCAAAAAAATGCAGATTTGTTAGCCCTATATAACGCAATTGTTTTGCCTATTCTGGCCATTTTAGTCATTCCGCCGGAACCTTTCCACCAAGGCTTTTAAAGGTTGCCTTATGGTATAATTGTTATTCTGGTGAGTGTTTTTTGATGGTTAGACTTACAAGGTTTGAAGTTACTAGGGTTCTTTCAGCAAGGGCACTACAGCTTTCACTTGGAGCACCGCCTTTAGTTAAAGGAACAAAGGAACTTAGCATGCTTGGCGCTGCTGAAAAGGAATTTAAGGAACAAGTTCTACCTTTGAGTATTTTGAGAAAATTTCCTAACGGAAAAATGAAGAGGATTGAGCTTTTTTAATTATTTTTAGGTGAATCAAAATGGGATTGTCAGTATCAAAAGGATTGAAGTATCGTTCAGAAGTTCTTTTGGAAGAATTTCCTGAAAATTTTGGAATGAATTTCCAGAAAAACAAGGAAGAACTCAATAAGCTTCCTCTCGGTCTTTCAAAGACATCAAGAAACGTTGTAGCCGGATACATTACAAGGCTTGCAAATAAAAAGGAACAAGAAGCTCTCAAGAAATAAGCGCTTCTTTTTGAAGCCTTCCTAATTTTTTGCTTCTCGCCTCAGTTGTAAGGGCAGGAGTTGTTTTCAAATGGTTAAGATTTGCTTCGCTACGGGCAATTTGTATAAGTTCATTGGAAAAATTGATATAATAGAAATTATATCTAATCTTGACATCGATGGAATTGAGTGGACATACGGAAAGGAATTTGGCGAAAGAGTTGTATCCTGCCAAGATGAACAAATTTTACAAAATTTCTCATGTAATTCTCTTCACGCTCCATTTCATTTTAGCCTCAAGTATCACACACAAAAAGAACTTGAAGAAGGTCTAACTTTAATGGAGAAAGATGCAAAAAAGATTAATGCAAAACAAATTGTGTTCCATCCTGGGCAGATTATCCCAAAAGAAATCTTTTCAAATTGTTCTCTTCTTTTGCTCACTGAAAATCTTAGTTCTAAAAAGTCAAAACCAAGACCTCAAATGGAGTTTGAAGAAGATTTGGCCAATAATCCTTCATGGGGTCTTTGTTTGGATGTTTCGCACGCCTATTCTTGGGGCCAACAAGAGACTAAACGGATAGTGGACAAATGGGGCAAGAGAATAAAGCAGGTTCATCTAAGTAATTGTTTCAGAAATGAATGTCACATGTCTTTTGAGCATGTGTCAAAGGGTTTTTGCAAATCGATTGAACCGTTAGACTGTTTTGGTGTCCCAATAATAATTGAAGAGGAAATGAAGTCCTGCTCGCCAAGGTGGCTCAACGCGGAAGTGAAGCGTATAAAAAATATGCTCGGGTGACTTCACGCTTCAATGCTTTCAGCGCTTGTTGCTTCATCAAGATCCTTGTTTCTCGTCAGAAGATACAAATTGCTCGATGCCGCGGTCTCAAGCTGCTTGTCATGAGTAATTATAAATATCTGGCTCACAAGCTTTGGCAATCTTTCACGCAGCATTTCGCTTAACTTCGCCACAGCATTAGTGTCAAGGTTGTGTGTCGGTTCATCAAGTATTAGCATTGAAAGATTTTTTGTAAGTACAAGCGCAAAAGCGATTCTGATGCACAGTGCTGCAGCGCTTCTTTCTCCGCCTGAAAGTATTCCTTCGACTCGCACCCATTCTCCTCCGCGTGTGAGCACCTGCAAATCATATCCATCTTCAACCACAAGCAATCTTGCGTTTACAAAATCCTTGTAAGGGTAAATTTCTGTCCATATCATTCCCATTGCTTCGTTTATCGTGGAAAGAAGCGCCTCTCGTAGTTCAATTTGGGTTGCGATAAGGCAGTTTTCAAACATTCCAAGCTTCTTTGCAGCCTCATCTATTTGGATTATTGTTTCTTCTAAATTTTTTATAGTTTTTCTAATTTGTTCGACTTTTTCAAGAGTTGCGTGATAGCTTTTCGCAAGCTCCTGCTTTGATTTTATTTTGTTTGAAATAATATCAAGCGAAGATTTTTTGGAGAAGTATTGGTCTCTTGTCTTATCAAGTTCTTTTTTGTCAAAGCCCAGTTCTTCTAATTTTTTCTTTATTTTTGGAAGTTCTTGGGCGAGAGCTGCGAGTTGTTTTTTCTTTTCATCAAGTTCCTTTGCTTGTCTTTCAAGCGCTTCAAGTTTGTAGGTGTTTCTGCTAATTTCCTCGCCCTTCTTTCTTAATTCGTTTTTTTCCTTTTCAACCCCAGCAATAATGTCCGACAATTTGTGCCTTTCTCCATTCTTTCCAAATAACTCTTCCTCAATTTTTCTAAGTTCAACTGCATAGTGCTGGGTAAGGTGTTCCTTGTGCTTTTCATCTAGCGCCTGCTTGCATGTGGGGCAATTTCCTTTTAGCGAAGATATTCCCTTCTCTTCGTTTAAAATTTCTTTTTTTCTATATTCCAAAACCTTGATCTCTTCGGAATATTTCTTGGCTTCAGTGTCCTTTTCTTTGAATTCCTTTTCTGCCTTCTCGAGTGCCGCTTGGATGCCAGCATGCTCTTTTTTTGCAAGTTCTAACGCTGCTTTTACTTCTTCAAGTGATATTTTGTCATCGCGTTCGATGCTTTCTCTTAACACGTCCGCTCTTGATGCGCTTCTTGTGAGTGAATCTTCGTATTCTCTGTGTTTCTTTTCTTTTTCAAAGAGCGATTTGTATTTTTCTTCTTCGATAACGGTATCTTTTTTGGCTTTTTCAAGCTCCTCCCCTAAGATTAGGATTGCTTTTTCTTCTTCTTCTATTTGTTTCAATAGTTTTTCTTCTTCGTGCGCCTTAATAGTTTCTTTCTGTTGTGTAATGAAATCCTTTTTCAATTTGTTTTCTTTTACCATTTGGTTTTGCAGGGAAATGGAATTTTTTCTTGCGGTTTCATACTTTTCAAGCTCAAGCAATTCGTCAAATTTCTTTTTTCTTTCGCCTGGGCTCAATTTTAGGAAAAAATCGAGTTCGTTTTGTTCTGCATAAACAGCTCTGCTAAAGAGTTCGTAACTGAGTCCTAGTTCTTTTTCTATTCTTTCATTGACATCTTTTTGTTTTGGCCCCGCAACAAGCCTGTTTCCTTCTGCTTCAAATAGTTTGGCTTCATTTGTCCCGTCGGCCTTGATTACCCTTTCGACTCTGAATTTTTTTGAGTTGTGCTCGAAAGTTAGGGAGGTTTCTGCTCTTTCGGTTTGATTGGGCTTGTTCATTATTATTTCTTTTAAAGAAACAGATTTGCTTTTAAGCGAAGGGAAAGTTCCAAATAATGAGTAGCTTATTCCATTGACAATCGAGCTCTTTCCAGAACCCATGACTCCGACTATGACGTTCGTTCCTAAACCAAACTCAAGAGTGGTGTCTTTGTGCGTGCGCCAATTTCTTAGAGTGAGGCTTGTTATCATGATAGAATTAGCTTGAAAATGAATAAAAATAGGACTCAAGTAACCGCGCCGGTGCGAATTACTTAAATCATTTTGTCTATTAGTGTAAGTGCTTCTACTTCTGCCTGGTTAACTCCGGGGATTTTCTTTATAGCTGCTTCAAGAGCATCCATTGCGCCGTCAACTTTATCAGGCACAACATATCCTACTCTGATAATTTCAATTCCAAATCCGATAGGTTCTCTTCGCATGTCCTTAAATTCGCCTTCAGTGATTGACTTAAGAGCTTCAGAAACTTTTTCGAGCACTTCAGGGTCTGCAAAAACCTTGTAAACTACTAGAACCTTCCCCATTTTGCTTCACCAGTAATTTTGATTGATTTATGGGCCAACGAACCCGCATTCAGGGCAAGTGTAAATTTTTACATTTCCTTTGCAGTGGTCGCATCTGATTATTGTTCCCTTGCCGCATGAAGGGCACTTGAACTCAGTGTGTACGCCAGTTACTGCTTTGTTGCATGATACGCATTTCTTCATAGATTCACCAATAAGAGAAATTTGGCTGTAGAAGCTTTTTAAAGGTTCCCCGCGGGTCGATTTTGCCTTTGTCCTAAAGCTTAAATGCTTTGGTTACAATTAATTTGTTATAAGGGCCTGTGTGGCAATGGATAACCGGCGGGACTTCGGCATTTGAAGAAATGAAGAGATCCCGAGATGGGGGTTCGATTCCCTCCAGGCCCGTAAATAGTTGTGTGATTAAAATGCCTCTTCAACCAAATAAACCGTTTTTGTTTGCGGTTCCGCATTTTCCTAAAGAAGTGGATAAAGCAATTGATTTGTTTAAGCAAAGTCTTGTCGGCAAAACAACTCTTTTTGTGGAGTTAACTAAAGAAGAATTGGCTGAAGAAACCTCCGCGTATGATGGAGTGCAATCGTATTTGCGTTTGGTGAATGAAGCCAAAAAAGTCGGGCTAAAAATTGTTCCCCTGGATAGGAATGATTGGAATGAAAAATATTTGGATGATTATCACTTTAAACGAGTTAGGAATGTTAGTGAGGATGAATTAAATTATCAAAACTTAGTTAAGCGGGAAAAACTGTGGGTGGAAAAGCTTCGAAATGCAACTAGCAAGGATATTGTTGTTATGTCTCCTGGGCATGCTGAGCAATTTCAACTTGAATTTAAAATACCTGCTCAAAATTGTATTTTTACAAGAAGATTTCAAGGGGATTTTGCAAATGATAGGCGCGTATCAGCAATGATTGGCGCCAGAAAGATTAAGGAAATAAGAACTCAGCGCGCACTTAATCGGGCAAGAAGCAGGGCTGGAAAATTAAGGGCTGTCCGGAAATGATGTGAGATTCGATTTTCTTTGGGCCCGTGGGAAATTTTGAAGTGATTGCATGAAAAGACCTTCAGTTAAATCAGTAATACAAAGAACACCGCGCATTAAGCGTGTTGAGGTAATATTTTCTAAAGAACTCGGCAAGCCTATTGAGCATTTTTCTCCTGAAAAATTTGGAGGGATATCCAGCCGCCGCGGCGTTTCCATAGACATAGATTTGTTTACAGAATCTTTTCCCAAATCACATCTTGTTATTCACACCCATTTGCCGTGCGGAAAAGCCGCGCCTAATGCGATGCCGAGCGTGCAGGACATCGATACCCTTTCAGCATTGATGCGCGCAGGCAAAGCAAAGCGGGGAGTAGTTGTTTCTTTGACAAAGAATGGAAAAGTTTTGGGTTACAATGTTTTTTCGATTGACAAGCCTTTTTATCCGACTACTCTCGCCCACATTTTTTCAAAAGGCGATTCCAGGTTTATGTCCAGGCAACAGTTGCTCAATAATTATCTTCAATGGTATGGCGTCAAGTTAAAGCAAAAATATGTTCCGATGCCAGGGTACAAATTTTTTACTGGCTCTGAAAGATTTGAAAAAGCTTCTAAATTAAAAAAGTTCGGTTTGTGAGGATTGTTTATGCCAAAGCTTTTTGTTCCTGTTAGGATAAGTACCGGTCGAGGAGGGAGGGCGATTAGGGGCACGAGCGCTTTCGCTTTGGAGGGCACAAAGATTTCTCCCGACCTTAGGGTGCGACTAAGGGAAGTGGACAAGAAGATTCGTGAATTGAGAGGGATAAAAAAGAAGCGCGGGTACGTTAGCGGAATGATGGATTACTTGGAGATGCACGACCGACTTGTTCATGCGATTGCAAACGAACGCAAGAACATTGCTCATGAATCAGACTTTTTCATGAAGCAAGTTACTCCTGCCCAAAAAGCCATCCGAACGGCTTTGCTTGCGAAGGGGGTTCCACTCGAAGTGCCAATGATGGGTTTAGGAAATGGGAAGGAGTTGTTCGCCCGCGAAAAAGGTTTCGGTCCAGTCCCACAACATCCAAAAAACCCAACACAGATAAAATCCAGTATTAGGAACATTCTGCGCCTCATGCACCAAGCCAATGTTACTCATAACCATTTCCACTTGGGAAACTTTGTCATGGACGCGGCAGAGCGAAATGTAAAACTCCTTGATTTGTCAAAGGCGAAATTGTACCGCTCGCCTCCAAAGAACAAGGCAGAATTCTTGCGCCGTTACTCTAGTGACATTTTTTTCTGTGCGAAGAATCTTGCGCACTTGGGCGAGTATTATTCTTTGCCTAGTGAGAATCGTCGGCTGTCTGATGCCATTGACA
Organism: archaeon; assembly: GCA_038046585.1. Taxonomy (GTDB): domain Archaea; phylum Iainarchaeota; class Iainarchaeia; order Iainarchaeales; family JAAZKV01; genus JAAZKV01. Next base: position 13,779 of record JBBSVX010000041.1, on the reverse strand, counting down.
ATGAAATAAGCCTGGCTCTTTCCAGTTATGGGCAAAGTTTTGGCATTACTCCTAAGGAAGTGTTTGATGCGTTCCTAGCTATTGAAAACAAAGGATTCCTGCAAAGAAGAAAACTTAAGAAAAAATAGATGCTTTTCTTCAAGCAAAGTGCCTTGGCTTGAGGCGTTTTGTGAGCTTTATTTTGTATCGGTTTGCTTGTGCGCGGTATGCTTCTCTTCTACCGGGTCCGCCTCTGAAGAAAGTGCTTGCTCCGCCAATAATGTGGATTTCAGCTTTTGGGAACGCCGCCCGCATGAATTCGGCGCCTGTTATAACACATATATTTCGGTATATGCCCATGCTGAAGATTTTCTTCGGAACCACGTTTTCTCTTGCCATCAGCGCCCTAAGACTAGAAACTTTGGCCACTTCTTGCCCGCTTGCCCATATGACTCTAGGCCTTTTTTCGAGGCTGTCAAGTATTTCTTCAGCAGTGTCCCTTTCAGCTCCAGGCTCATAAATAACAGGAATTCCTTTTGTAGCCGCATTTTTTAGCGCATCAATGATTTTTTTTCTATTCGCGTCCATTATCTTTTTGTCTTTATCCTCAAAAAAAGGCAGCGCGAACTTTTTTGGCGCATGCACTATATAGTATATTGGCCCTTCGTAAGGCTTTTGTGGGAGGTTCATTTATTTTCACTGAATTAATTTAAATCGCGGCCCTTTATATCCTTCTTTTTCCACGATCTCTAAAAACATTTTTCTAGGCCTTACCCAAACCTGCCCCTTGGGGTAATCTTCGGAATAGAGTGCCTTGTACACAACAAGATCTTCAAGGGTCTCGGAGTGTTTTGCGATATCCACAATTTTGTAGATTCTTTTCGGGTTTTTGTAATTTGAATATTTTTGTCCTTTCTTTATTTCGTTCGCCATTTTTTTCACCTCAGCTTTTTGTTGGCTTTAATTTGATATTAACCTTTCTGCCGTTAAGTCTAACAATCTTTCCCGGCGCTCCAACCACGGTGCAGTTGCTTGGGACATCGTGCATTATGATGACAGTTTCTGCGCCTATTTTTACGTTGTTTCCTATCTTTATCGGCCCAAGGAGTGTTGCAGCAGTTCCAACATAAACATTATTTCCTAAGGTCGGGTGTCTTTTGCCCGAGTGTTTTCCCGTTCCGCCTAGTGTAACATTGTGGAAGAGCGTGCAATTGTCCCCTATCTCAGCAGTTTCTCCTATTACAACCCCTATTCCATGATCAATGAAAAAGCTCTTTCCAATCTTGGCAGAAGGGTGTATTTCAACGCCGGTCACAACTTTTGCGAGTGTCATCACAAATCTTGGCAGGATTGGCACGCCGATTTTTGCAAGAGGGTGCATTACCCTGTATTTGAGTATTGCCCATAGCGGCGTGTGGCAGAGTATGATTTCAAAATAGTTTTTCGCCGCAGGATCATTTTTCCGCACGGCTTTTATATCTGAAATTATTCTTTTTAAGGTTTCCACTTTTGTCCCTTCTTTATGTTTTATTCAAAGAATTCTTTTCCCGACAGGTATTTTGTTATGTGTTCCGCGAAGCGTCCTTTGTAGTGCAGAAGTATGTTTTTTTCAGTGAGGACTTTTGCCTTGCGCAAGCATATCTTGATGGCTTCTTTTTCATCAAGCTTGCAAGTCTTAATGTAATCTTCAAGTACGGCCTTCGCGCTAGTCTTTTCGCGCTCAACAACAATCACTATTTTACCATTTTCTTCGCTTGGACCTGATACTAAATTCCTCTTCTTTTCCAAGAATCTTTTCACGTTCTCCTTATCCGCCGCGGGGGGCCCGATTACTTTTTTTGTTTTTTGTAAGTGGAGCTTGTCAAGCTCGTACATGAAGAATACCTTGTTTTCGTCGCTCCAAAGGCTCATTTTTTTAGTGCAAAAATCATTCTCTTCAAGTTCGTTTGAAGCTTTCTTAAGATATCTCCGTAGTTGTCCCCAAACAAGATCTGGCAATATTTTTTTAGGAAAATCAGCTTCTATCGCGATAAATTCTTTTTTTGCAAGCTCCAAGATAACTTTTTTCTTGGTCCAAAGCTTGACTTTCATTCCAAAAAAGAATTTTTCGCTCGGGTTCTTGATGAATAATTGCGCGGCCTTTTTCATGCGTGCGAGCTGTTCATGCGAGAGAGCGCTTGCCACGTTTCTTGAATCATCTACTGGGTCGATTATCACAAGTGCGGGGGCGCATTCATTGAAGAATAATTTTTTGGCATTTTCAGGGTCGGTTCCGAAAGTTATGATGTTTCCTTCTTTCATTTCGGATATTGCTTTAATCGCTTCATCAAAGTTTTTGTACTTGTGTACAAGTAGTTCAACCCCGTACCCTGGCAGGGCGCAGTTCTTCAAATCGGCCCCGTACGCATCTATCCCTTTTAGGAATTGTTTTAGCATTCTCGCATCCGATTTTTGGTTTTCGCTTAAGTGTTTCAATAAATATTTGTTGTGGAAAGGAGTCCTATCAACAGCGCTTTTTTTCTCGGCACCTGAAGCCACAATGTAGCTTGGAACGATTTCAACATCAAACCCTTTGATTACTCCGCGGATGTATGGGTGCTGGGAATAAGCAAGTTCCCATTTATGTCCTTTAAATATTTTTTTTCCGATTCTTAGTCCTTCTTCTTCTAGTTCTTTTTCGCCTAGTTCTTTGTTAAACATGACAAATAAATCAAGGTCTCTATCTCCGCGCAAATGCGTTCCTCGGGCAGAGCTTCCGCACCATTCAAGATGCGAGTGCTTTCCTTCTATTTCTGACACTTTTTTTCTTATTTCTTCGACAAGTGCTTTTTCTGCCGCAAGCTCCGCTTTCTTAGGGGTGATCCTTTGAATTACTTCCTTATATAGAGCTTTTTGAGTCATTTTTCGACCACGTTTTTTGACGCTTACTAAGCTTATTATACTACTTTTTGTTTTTATATATTGGTTTACATGGAGTTCACAGAAGTAAGGATGAGAAACCTCGGCTCTTCCCCAGTGGGGGAGATATATGAGGGGCTTACCCACAATTTCTACGACGTTAAGGAGCCAGCGTTTTCGGATAAAGAAAAGAAATTCGCCCTGCTTTTGGAGAGGCTTATTCAGAGAAAAGAGGATGTTTCCGAACTTGCTTCGATTGACAACCTTTCTGATTCTTTTTTGGATCTTTTTAGGGATGAGATAATTTCCGTTGTGGAAATTAATGGTTTGCTTGAGCGAATGCCCTCAAAAAAGATTTTCCTTGCTCTCAAAACTTCGCTTGTAAAGATCCTTGATGAAGTTAAATTTGTGGCGGACAAAGAACTTTTTGCAGAGTATATTCTTCATAATTCAATAGGCTTAAAGAAACTCTCTTTTTTTTCTCTTGACGACAATCTTGAAGAATTAATGGTAAATAATCTGGATTCTGTTTTTGTGTTTCATAGAAAACTTGGGATGTGCAAGACAAATATTTCCCTTGAAGAAAAAATGTTTGTGAATTTGGTTCACAGGATTGCATTTTCGGTTGGCAAAGAATTCAATATTAAGGATCCTTTGCTTGACGCGCGTTTGCCGGATGGTAGCAGAGTAAACGCGACTTCAAGCGACGTTTCGCCAAGAGGAAATTCTCTCACAATAAGAAAGTTTGCTCCAGTTCCCTTGACCGTGCTTGATTTGATAGAAAATAATACTATTACTTCGGAAAGTGCGGCGTTTTTGTGGGTGATGACTGAAGGATTAGGGCTCACTCCCCAGAACATGCTTGTCACAGGCGGCACAGCTTCAGGAAAAACAACTCTTCTGAATGTTTTGGCAAATTTTGCAAGGATAAGTGACAGAGTGGTTTCAATCGAAGACACTCTAGAAATTTCATTGCTTGACAGGGACAATTGGGTTGCCCTAGAAGCCCAACATTCAAGAGATTGCGAAATAACAATGAATGATTTGCTAAAAAACTCTTTGAGAATGAGGCCTGATAGAATAATTGTTGGTGAAGTTAGGGGTCCCGAAGCGCTCACACTTTTTAGTGCAATGGACTCGGGGCACGCGGGGTGTCTAGGGACGATTCACGCGAACGATTCGAGAGAAGCAATAATAAAGCTTGAAGAGAAACCTCTTGAAGTTCCTCAATCAATGCTTCCTTTGGTGGATTTGATTATTGTGATGCAGCGCCACTATTCAAGAGAAAGAGGAATTCACAGAAGAGTCGTTCAGATTTCGGAAGTAACAAGAATGGAAAACAAGGTTCTGCTGGCTGATGTTTATGATTACAGTGATGAAACGGACAAACTCAAAAGAACCGAGGTTCCAAGCCACTTAATGGAAGAAGTCGCAAGAAAAAATTCTATTGACAAGACAAAGCTCAAAATGGAGATTGAATCAAGAAAATTGATTTTAGAGTGGATGATGGCTAAAGGGATAAGGGAGCCAAGAGAAGTGCTTGAAGTAATTCAAAGTTATTATTATAGTCCGGATAAGGTAAAGGCTGCGATTTATTCTTCCAGATAGAAATCTTCTACTTTCTCGTAAACTGGTCCGTTCTTTGTAAGCACGCTTCGAAACAAAGTTATTTTTTCAATCAAAAAACTTTCAAAGATGCTTTTATCCCTTATTTTTAAAAATTCCTTGAAAAAATTTCCGCTATCATTTCCCCTGGCAAGCGTTATGTGTCCGCTAAACCGGTGATCAGTCTTGATCCGTAAGGCCTCATGCACTTTTTCGTAAAGTCCTTCAAATTCGTCCGATTCAATTCCCACCCAAATGACCCTGTCTCCAAAATGCCCTGTTTGAGTTATATCCGCTTCGAAAGTTTTTCCCTTGATTTTTCGCAGTTTTTCAATTATTTCGCTTTCTTTTTCATCTTCCATGAAGCAAAGTGTGGCGTGAAGGTTCTCTTCCTTAACCGACTTTAATCCGTTTAAGGGCTTTACCATTTCTTCAAATATTCTTTTTTTCAGTTCATCTGGAATTTCTATTGCAACAAATAGTCGTGTCACGGGCAATCACTTCAAATTAAAAGTCATTTCACTTCAGTATTTTTTTGGCCTCTTTGCCAAGTTTCTTTATAGTTTCCTGATTTTTCTCAAATTTTTCATTTGCTTTTTTTGTCAAATATTTCAAGTATTCGTCGTCAACGCAGTATTTTCCTTCTTTTATTGGGGTGCTTATTACATGCGCGCCAAGAATCTCGGCCATAAATTTTCCTTCCTTGGCGACCTTAATTCCAGCCCTTTTGATTCCCGCTTTTTCGCAAAGAATGAGTATGTTTTTCGCGTTCTCAATATTATTTGTTCCCAAGTGCAATATTAACGGTTCTTGCTTGAACCAAAGCACTTCGCCATTAAACGCTTTAACTGCGTCTATAATTTCTTCTTTCTTTACAGCTCTATGCCATTTCCGATAGAATGCGCTTTCCTGTTTGCTTTCAGTCTTATCAAGGCCAATCAGAGCGATTCTGCCTGCGCAACTGCTTGCAGTGTAATAGTTCTTGCTTTTTGCGACAAAATCGCAGAATTTTATCAAGTCCGGGTCCATTCTACCCATTTTCTTGGCTTCTTCGTAGGTTTCCTTGTGGTGCTTTTTGGTCATAGCGAAGCGAGTTTCGTTTTCTTTCATGAAAAATACCTTTTTATTCTATTCCCTTAAGGAATTATCTTGATTTGGAATGTTTAAAAAAGTGCTTATTTTGGCAATGCTGGTTTTGATGGTGTCTTCGGGCGCTTTCGCAGTAAGACTAATAGATCCATTGAACATGGAAATAACCGACGGATCTTATGTCGGCTCAATCGCACCAGGGAGCACGCTTGAACTTATTTTCTCAAAGGAATTTGGAAAATTTGATTCGTTAAGGCTTGCAAGCTCTCTTCCTAAAGGATTTGAAGCAAGAGTAAAACCCGAGCTTGAATCGATAAAACTGTATATCACAGTTCCTCAAAAAACAGTTCCAGGATCATATGACGTTTCAGTAATACTTTCAGGGACAGCGACTGAAGACATGGCTTCATTTTATTTCAAAGTGGAGAATGGTTTGCTTGAAGTTTCTCTGAATAATTACACGGAGACTAAGTTTGTTAAAGAAGCCGCGGAATACCAATTCTCTCTGATAAATAATTCTTACACAGATGTGAACTTTACAATAGTTCCAAAGACCGATCTTAGCTCATACTCTTTTTTCAACCAGCCAGTTGCTACAACAGTTTACTCAAAGACAATCACAGTTCCAAAGAGAAGTTCAATTGACGCTTCGCTAGTGGTTTACGCAAGAACTGAAGGCGAAAAAGCGATTAGCACAAAAGTAATGCTAGACAACACCGGCAAAGAAAAAGTTTTCACTCTTACTCTTGACGCAAAGCCGAGCCTTTCATCAAAACTCGGCGCAGCAAGATACGGGATGCCGTTCTATTCATTCCCTCTTCTTCCAGCATATTTAATCGATGCATTCATCGGAATGCTACTTAACTAAACCTTTTCCTTATGAGGACTTCTCTTTCAGACAAGGAGAGGCTTTTCGCCAAAAAACTTCTCAGCGAAATAGAATCAGGAACAATTTTAACAAAACGGGATCTTGAAAAGAGACAGTTTTCTTTAAGCGCTGAATTAAAGCTCGACCAAATGCCTGCCCGTCCTCTAATACTTGCAGAAGCAAAAAAGCAGACAAAAAAAATGCGAGAACTTTTATCAGTAAAACCAACAAGGAGCTTGTCCGGAGTCCAAGTGGTCGCAGTAATGCTTCCTCCTTTTGATTGTCCCGGAAAGTGCATTTATTGTCCATCTTCGTTTAAAGGAAAAGTTGCTCCAAAATCTTACACAGGATTTGAGCCATCAACTCTTCGTGCACAGAGGTTGGGGTTTGATCCTTACAAAATTGTTTCAAACAGGATAAAACAGCTCGACATGACTGGGAATGACGCTCAAAAAATAGAGCTTATTTTTCAAGGAAGCTCTTTTACGGCGATGCCCGCCCGCGCCCAAGTACTAGCAGTAAAAAAGAGCCTTGACGCAGTAACGGAAAAAAAATCACCTTCTCTTGAAAAATCAAAGCTTTTTGCCGAAAAATCGAAAAGGCGCGTAGTGGGAATAACTTTTGAGACACGTCCAGATCTCTGTGAAAAAAAAGATGTTGAAAGAATGCTTTCGCTTGGGGGAACAAGAGTGGAAATTGGAGTCCAAAACCCTGACGATGTAATTTACAAAAAGATTGGTAGGGGGCACACAGTTGAAGATGTGGTGAATGCGACAAAGCTCCTCAAAGATTCCTCTTTCAAAGTGCTTTACCATTTGATGCCTGGTCTTCCGGGTTCAAATTACAAAAAAGATCTTAAGAACTTCAAGATGATTTTTGAGGACCCTTGCTTTAAACCGGATATGGTGAAATTTTATCCCTGCCTTGTGATAAAAGGAACAAAACTGTACAAGGATTGGAAGAAAGGAAAGTACTCTCCGATGAAAGAGGACGAAGCAATAAAACTTCTGGCTGAACTCAAACGTTCAATTCCTAAGTGGGTGAGAGTTATGAGAGTAAACAGGGACATTCCAAGTGACGTGATTAGTGCAGGAATAATGAAGACAAATTTGAGGGAACTTGTTGCAAAGGAGCTTGCATCGCATGGAGAAAAGTGCAATTGTATCAGATGTAGGGAAGTGGGTTTGCTTTATCGCGATTCTATTGAAGAACCAGATTGGCTTGGGGCAAAAATAGGAACAGAGTTTTATGATGCGAGCGGTGGAAAGGAAGCTTTTATTTCAGCTGAATCGAATGGGGTGCTTTTTGGGTTTGTCAGATTAAGAAAGCCTAGCGGGCCCTTCATGAAAGAGATTGATCAAAAAACAGCGTTGATAAGAGAGCTTCATGTATATGGTCGTTCAGTACCGCTCGGAAAGCATTTTGAAGAAAGCGCCCAGCACAAGGGTTTAGGCAAGGTTTTGATGGGGGAAGCCGAAAAAGTGGCAAAAGAAAAGTTTGGGGCAGAAAAGATCGTAATAATTTCGGGCCTTGGGGTAAAAGAGTATTATATCAAGAATTTTGGTTACAAAAAAGAAGGGCCATATGTTTCAAAGAAGATTTAGGTGCTTGCGGCACTTTTCCTCGCTAACATTTATTAACTGCCAAAGCTTCATACTGTGATGTTAGAGATTGTTCTCTTGATGTTTGTCGCGTTTCTTCTCTGCGCGGTAGCATTTTTGATAAAGAAATTCTTTTCGCTAAAAGAAGAGATTGCTGATCTTAAGCACAGCAAGATTTCTCAGAGCGTAAAGTACGGCCAGCTTACAGAGCAGTGGATTCCTTTCAGCAAAGACTTTCCATATAATCCCCAGAATTTTCGCTTTATCGGAAAGCCGATAGATGGAGTATCCTTTGAGAATGACAAGATAGTTTTCGTCGAATTTAAGACAAACAAGTCGCATCTTTCAGAAACTCAGAAGAATGTGAAGGAACTTGTGGAAAAAAAGAAGATTGAATGGCTTGAACTTCGCGCCGACTGAAGGGCTTGCACTATTGTCTGGTTTTTTAGGATTTTTTTAATCGCGTCCTTGTTGATTTGTTGCCTCAAAACGATTTTTTTTAGAGTTCTTCATTTTTGTCTCAAATCTAGTTTGTAATATATTCTGTTGTGCCCAATTTCTTTATCTCCTCGTTTTATTTGCTTGAATCCCAGTTTTTTGTATAAATAGTGGGCATTTTTTTGGTAATCTATGTCGACGGTGTGCAGTTTCATGTATTTGTAGTTTTCGTTTTTCGCTTCACTTATGGCGTGCAAGATAAGAGCTTTGCCTATTCCCATGTTTCGGTATTTTGGATTAACACCTGTCCATCCAAGCCATGCTGATTCGTCATCATTTTTCATTGTGTATACCCCTGTTGTTCCATAGATTTCGCCGTTATCGGGATTTGTTGCAACAAAATATTTTAGTTTCTTGATTTTCCACTTGTCCAAGGTTCCTCTGTATTTGGATGTGTTAAGGCTCGCCTTAAAGCATATTTCGACATTTTCTTCGTCATCCTGTTTTGGGAATATTTTATTTAGCAACAGTATTGCATCCTCGACGTTTTTTCCAGTCAGTGGCACTATGGTGAAGTTCATTCAAAAAACCTCCAGACAATGCTTTTATCTTTCGGTGTTGCAACAAGCATTTTGCATCTTGTAATAAGTGAATATTCTTTTTCGGTCTTTGCAGTAAGATCTTTTTTCGTTTTTAATTCAAACACTGATTTTATGCCCTTTTTTTCCAGAATATATTCCTCGCTCTTGAACTTCTTTTCGTGGCAACCCAGTTTTTCCTCAAAAAGTCCTATGCCTTCGTTTGTCACACAGAGTCCTGAGAATCCGATTACTTTCAGTTCCTTGTTTGTTTTTCTTAGATTGAGCAATAGTTTTTTAAGTTTTTCAAGTGCGGTGAGGTAAAATTTTCTGGTTTCTTTGTCTAAGTTTTCTATATGGTATACATGGATTCCGATTTCTTTATCGCGCTTGTTGTTAAATAATGTTTGCTCGTCAGTCTCTGATTCTGACAGCTTTCCTGTTGTTAGCGTGGTCCACCCTTTCTTGTTTAGGGGTATTGCTAGCATGACTCCAACTATCTTTCCCCCTGTTTCGGCAATCATTCCAAACTCGGGGTTTTTCCTGTACCATCCGCTTATGATTTTTGCATTCACAGGTTTTAAAGTAGGGTAGACTTTCTTGTCAAGCTCAAGCAAGAAAGAGTAGTCGGTCGGTTCTATATTTCTAAAATCCATTTTATCCCTTGTACTTATATCTTAGCGTGCAGACTATCCCGCCAAAGTTTTGTATGCTTCGCTCAGCAGGGTTTTTGGAAGAGATGATGCTTGTTTCGCATCCTGCCTTGTCGGCTAGATCAAGCATACTTTCAGCTTCCTCTCGTTTTTGCATAAGATACGTTTCAGCAAGTATGACTTTCTCAGCGGCTCCGGCGGTGATCGCCTCGCGCACTGCATTAATTCCATATTCTGCTTTGTCTTTTGCTACAAGCATCAGATATTCTTCGATAAGCTTTGATTCTTTTGACATTTGTAATTGGTTTTGTAGCGTTTCCAGTTTTCCTGTGCTAACAAGTTCTCTAAATCCTGTTTCGCCGACACTATTTACCGTTTCAACAAATATTGTTGGGAATCCCTTGATTTTTTTATTCTCGATGAATTTCTTAAAGTTTTCCTTGACAAATCCGGGTCCTGCCACAAGAAGTTTTTTTGGCTCAAGCGCTGTGATTTTTTCAAAAACCTTGTCAAAATAGTTGCTTTTTTCTTCAGCGTATTGTTTTCCACTTTTTCCCGACTTTATGTTCGCTTTTTTTGAGTAACTAAATTGGCTGACAAATGCAAGCTCCGCGCTCTCGTCGTCCATTAGCACTATTAGTAATCTTGCGCTTACGCTTTCGTTTTCGGCTTTTCTCAGCCTGTCAATTTGCCAAGGTTTGATGCTTTTTTTGGTAATTTTGATTTTGTCTCCGAGCTTGATGTCAAGGCTTTGGTGGCTTTTTAGTTCAACATATTCTTCAGGATTTCCTGCGACAATGATTCCGCCGATTTTGAGGTTTTCGCTAAATTCCTGGAAGTGTGCATCTTCAACATCTATTTCGACGAATATCTTCTGCCTCTGCGCCTTTTCCCCTTCTTTAGATCCCTTGATTTTTCGATCAGTGCTTCCGCTGACTATGTCGCCCTTATCAATGATTTTTTCCAGGTGCCAAAGGTCGTCCAAATTCTCAGGGAACGCTACGACCTCTCCTGTGCGCTTATCTAGCTTGATTACCTTCATATAATTCTATATTTGGGAATTGCTTTTTAAGGAGATTTAGCCACAATTTAGCTCCGTGAAGACAAGCATAAAAGAGGCCTCAAAACCTATAAGTCCCATTGAAGTATACTTAGTTGAAGCCATCATCCGTGACAAAGAGGGCAAGATTCTTCTTCTTAAACGAAGCAACAAGAATCGGCTTTTTGTAGGCAATTGGCAGCTTCCTGGCGGAAAACTAGAAAAAAATGAATCTACTCGCTCAGCAATAAAAAGAGAGCTAAAGGAAGAGTTAGGGGGCACATGCTCATTTCTAAAGCCCGAGAAGTTCTTTTCTTTTTCTTCAGATTTCACGGGGGTCTCAAGCACAGTTTCTTTGGCGGTTTTTTCCTGTAGCATTTCTCCTGATCTTAAGTTAAGCATTGATCACTCGGACGCAAGGTTCTTTTCGCTTGCAGAGATAAGACAGCTTTCCTTGACCCCTATTTCGAAGAAATCTATTTTTGACTAGAATTTTTTTGCAAAAACCAGCGTCAATAGAAATTATCTATAATATGATCCGCTTGCTTTTTGTTCCCTATCAAGTACAGAATCATGCTTATTGATTCTTGGCCTTTGCGAATCCTTGTCTCTTCTAACAGTAATATCCAAATATTGCAACAATTTATTCATTCCTTGCTCCACTCCGAATGGGCCTTCTATTTGTCCGTGCTTTGCGGGTTCTCCGGTGAAAACCATGAGCTTGTCCGCAACAAAATCGATGAAAGTGAGGTCGTGGTCGATTATCATTGATGAGCAGTCGTTGATATCCATCTGGCTCCTAATGGTCTTTCCAACCATTAGTCTTTGTTCTACATCAAGATAAGCCGATGGTTCGTCAAGCAGGTAAAGATCCGCCTTTTTGCTTAGGCAGAGTGCGATTGAAACTCTTTGCAATTCTCCTCCTGAAATATTTTTTGCTTTTTTCTCAAGAAGGTCATCTATTTCAAGCGGTTTTAACAGCGATGCCTTTGTCTGGTCCATATCAGCGCCCGAATCATAAAACAAATCACCGACTGTTTTGTCTCCCGTATAAGAGATATATTGCGGCTTGTAGGATATTTTTGCCCTTTGCTCAAGTTCTCCATTATCAAGTTTTAATTCTCCGGCGAGTATTTTCATAAAAGTGGTTTTACCTATTCCGTTTGGTCCAACAACGCCGACAACTTCATTTTTCTTTATCGAGTTTTCAGTGGTATTCAAGGTGAATTCTCCAAGCCTTTTTTCAAAAGTCGGCCACTTTGCCACAATTTCGCGCTTTTCTTTTTTGTCTCTTTGGGCTCCGCCGAAGAAATTTATTGAGTATCCTCTGAATCTGTAATTTTCTTCTTTGGAATATCCTTCAAGGTAATCGTTTATTCCTTCGCGTGTTGTTTTGATGTTTGATACAAATCCGTAAACTTTCGGTTTTCCGTACATTAGGTTTACATAATCACTCAAATAGTCAAGAAGTATTAGGTCGTGTTCAACAACAATCACTGCTGCTTTTTCAGCCAGTCTTCTGATAAATTTAGCAATTCTTAATCTTTCTTTGATATCTAAGAATGATGTTGGTTCATCAAAGAAGTAAAGATCCGCTTTTTTTAAGCCGGTGGCTGCGATGGCGATTTTTTGGAATTCTCCGCCGGATAAACTTTCGCATTGCCTGTCAAGGAGCGGCTTGATGTTTAATTCTTCAGCGAGCGCTTCGATCTCTTCGTTTTTTGCGATTTTGCTGAGTAATTCTCTTGCAGTTCCGTGTGCCTTAATTAATTCAATATTCTGCGGTTTTACAGCAACTTTAATTCCCAATGAATAAAGTTTCTTGAAGAATTCTTGTTCTGATTTTCCCTTGTAGTGATTTATTACATTTTGTTTCGCTTCTTCAGCATTCATCTTCAGGCTCATGTTTGGTATCAAATTTCCTGAAAGTATTTTTACAATTGTGGTTTTTCCAATTCCATTTCTTCCAACAAATCCTATGACGTGGTTGGGTTTTGGCGTGGCGAGTCCGTATAATCTGAAAGCGTTTTGTCCGTAAGAGTGGATTATTTCTGAAAGATCAAGCGAAGTGTTCACGATGCTTATGGCCCCAAACGGGCAGCGATTCTGGCAAATTTCGCATCCAATACAGATATCCTCGGAAATTTTCGGTTTTTGCTGGGGCGCATGTATTATGCATTCCTTGCCATTTCTGTTCACCGGACAGACCTTTTCGCAAAGGTAATTTCCGCATTTTAGCGGGTTGCAATTGTCGTATTCAATTACCGCGATTCTCTTTTTCTCTACTGTCATATGAATGTCCTCTTTGGAAAGGATTAATAAGTTTGGTTCTCCAGCCCTGGGCTAACCCTGTCTTACATATAATTTCCTTATGAATTGGACTTTTGCAAGGGTTCCTTTTGTCGAACTTAGCGCGTTTTCGCAAGTAAGCTCAAAGTAGTACTCCGCTCCGCTCTTTATTAGCGGCGACTTTGTGCAAGAAATATTCTCTTTTGGCATGAGCCCTAATAGTGTTGTTGAATTGGAATCTATGCAATTATTCACATCTGCCGTTGTCCAGTTGCAGTCTTGTGCCGCGTTATTTAGCACTATTTCGTAATTGCTTGCGAATGCGGCGCTTTCAGTAAATATTTCATTGTTTGTTTCAGCCATTTTTATAGGGGCGCTCGCAGTCATCATAATTATTCCCGCGGCGAACACGGCCATTATCAATACTATTGCGCCAAATCCTTTCATGCAAATCCCCTGCACACGTTTTTTGTCGAGAAAGTCTTGCTTGCACTCAAGTAATATGGTAAATTCAGGCAATATATGTTTGGCGCGACAACTGCTGAAGGGGTCTTGTTAAAATAAAGTGTCATTGATTTTTCTGCGCCAAGAATTATTTGCTGCTGGACATTCTTTCCTTCATCAACTTGAGTGAGATATATTGTCATTCCGATAACGCCGATTACTATTGCAATCACAATAAGCGCTTCTATTGAAAATATTTGTCCCTTTCTCATCTTATCCCACCATTATCTTTAGCTTT
>JBBSVX010000040.1:0-16321 GCA_038046585.1 archaeon | reverse complement strand
CCTCTTTTGAGATATATTTTTCCACTCCCAAAATTTACTGGTCTGCCAAGCTCTTCCATCATTCTAATAGTATTTGTCTCGCCCACATTTATAGGATTTGAAATATTTGCACCGCGAACGTGCTCGCTTGAAAAAACAATTCCCCTTCTTTTAGGCACCCAAATCACCTTAAAACAATTCAAAATGGAAAGGTAAGCCCTGCGCTTCCTTCGCCACTTCAAATATTAAGCGGACTCAGAGTTGGATTAGATCATCACTTGCTCAGCAGGGATTTACTTCATCACAGTCCGAAATAATCTTAGGCAAGGGTGCTTTTAATTGTTCCTAAAAACCCCCGGAGGCAGGATTAAATAGGATAAGAAAGTAAGTTCTCTTATGAAGCAAGCCAAACCAATATTGCCTGCAATCATTGTAGCAGCGCTACTTTTTACAATGATATTCACAATAGTTTCGGGCACGGCCACTTTGCAAACAAATCACTCTGTGGTTTACTATCTTAAGGAACTAAACAAGAACATCATTGGGGGCGCTGAAACTGCATCAATAGCAGTCACACAGCCAGTTGTTTCCTCACCAATCCTTTCATCAAACAGCATACTTCTCCCAAGCACTTATCTCTCAGCGACTTGCATTGACAAGATTCTTGCAGGAAAAAATTCTCCCGCGGCTGGAAGCGGAAATGCATTTGTAAACTCGGCAGAGAAGTATGGGATAAACCCCTCTTTTGTTCTTGCGATATTTAATGCTGAAAGTAATTATGCAACAAACCCCGCGGCAACAACCGCCCGCAGTACAAGAAACATAGGACATATCCTTTGCACTGGTGCTGCTGAGAAATCCGATCCTACAAAATGCTTGCACAAAACTATTGACGGCTATGAATATTATTACAAGATTTATTCTACTTGGAATGAAGGAGTTGAAGCAACATTCAGCCATTTGAAGAACGGATCAAGCTATATTAAAGCAGGAAGAACCACAATAGAAAGCGTTTCATCAATGTGGGTCACGGGGAAAAATTACTCTGCGCTTAGCGGAACACAAAAAACTGAGATTGACAAATACATCGCAACCGTGAAGTCATCGATGGACAGCTATCCTAAAAACTGTTGAAATGTTGGAAAAGAATTCACCGGCGCAATACCCCCCGTTCAGCTTGAAGAAATCTGGATCATGATTGGCAAAGCAAAAACCTACCTTGACGTCGAGAGAAAGCAGGGAAAACTATTTAGTTTCTAGAACCAGCGCGAATTTGTGCATTCATCTCAGACTGGCCTTGACAATCTCAAATCTTTTCAAAGCATGATTGAAGCCGACAAGCTTTTTTTTTGGCTCGGCATCGACCACCGCATGTATTGCCTTAGGGAGCAAGTCAAAAGAGTCCTTCTTATGGGCGTAGGCGATTTCCTCTCCCAAAAAAGTGATATCCATTTTTTTTGAGTACAGTTCTAAAAAGGAAGGATGGAACCCGTCAGGAGAAGGAAAAACGTTCTGGCCCATCAGACACCCAGCTTTCGATGCGGAAGTCAGCGATGCCGAGTGGCGCTCATAGTCCACAAACCCCACCGAAAGACAATTCTTTGGCAGGCACAAATCGAGCGTATATCGGAGAACGAGCCTTCCAAACCCGCATCCGCGCATGTGCAGAGGCTTTATTGCATAATCATAATGATGGTAGAGATTGTTTTCGCCAAGCCCCTCGGCATCCAAAGCGGAAGAGAGATACCTGCTTATGTCACCCCAATTCGCTCTGCGCCTTACCTCAGAGTAATCTGCAGGCAGGTCCTTTCGTCTCTCGTTCTTTACAGGATAAACTAGACAATAGCCTATGTCGGCTCCATTGTGCATCAAAAAGAAACCGTCGCCCACAAGGCCATCCTTTGAAATCAAATAGTCGATGCATTCGGGCGTTTCAAGCTGAACATTAAAATCATCCTTATAACAATCAAGCGCAAGGATCCTCTTTGCTGTCATTGAGAGATTGCCTTTCGCGCATTCGCCAATCCTTTCAAATGCCAATCCTCCATTAGCGAGCAATGAAACAGTGGATTCTGGCAAATCAATTTTTTGGGCATAAGCCAATGCATCTTTCTTAGAAAGCGTCGCTATCATATAAAACTTTCACCTTTTTGAAAATATTAAACTGAGCCGCATGCGATAAAATGTGTTTAAACGTTTATACTCCAAACTTTATGCCCAGAAAAAAATTAGCGGGCGGTTTTAGGAGAATCAAAGGGTCGAATTGAGCATCATTACTCCTACAATTATCACGCCGATGAAGAAGGCCTTCTGAATCACCCTGTTCCTTGAGATGTCTTCCTTGATGTATTTGGGAAAGAACCTTGTGAGAAAGATTCCTATTATGAGGACGAACACAGCTTGCACGCTATTCAATGCAGATACAATTGCAACAGGGGCTGAGAGGGAAACAAAAGTGAATATAACAAGCGCCACTATGTTCAGAGCCTCATTCAAAAAATTTATCATTACTGCCCAAAAACCTTTCTTTCTCATGAACTTTAGCATTTCTATCCTGTCTTTCTTTAAGAAAATGTAAAGGAAAATTCCAATTAGACCAAATCCAGCATACTCCCAAAAACTTACTGTAACAAAATCAAACTGGAGCGCGAAGAATTTGAAGAACACAAAATTAACAGCTACCAAGAGAGAAGAAAGCGCCATCAAACCAAATGTTCTTGCATCAAAAGTGAATCCTCCTTTTGAGAAGTGGAGCATTATTCCGGCAGAGCCGCCGATTACAAGCAGCGATGCCAAAAGTTGCAGGACTGTCAAATTCTCCCCAAGCGCAAAAAAAGCCAAAAACATTATCATTATGGGAATCATCAAGAACATCGGCGAGATTGTGGAAGCGTCCTGGGTCTTTAAGGCAATAAAGTAAGGAATCAAATAAAGTATCATCAATGATCCGTTAAGCATCAAAAGAATTGCCACAAAAGGATCAACCGAGAGCACGCTTGGCTGAAAAAAAGCTATTATCGGGGCAACAATGAGGCCAATCAAAGTAGATATGAGCATCAGCACCCCAAACTTTTTTTCAAAAAAGCTTGTTATAAGAAACTTGTCTATGAACTGTGTCAATGCCCAAAGGAAAGGGGGAATGAACACCAAGAACAATATTTCCATCTGAATAGTAAACGATTTTAGGGTTATTAAATCAGGCTGGTCAGAAGCGGATTGAATCCGATTTGAGGCTTTTTTTCAAGCGGGCGAGGAACTTGCCCCTATACGAAGAATAATTTGGCTTTGTGAGATTAATGATTTTTGATTTTGAAAGCTTCTTTTTAGTATCCAAAAAGAAAGGGTTCTTTGATATGTCTGGACTAGAAAAGATTGTGAAGGAAAAGAACTTTTTCATGTGCTCCAAAGCAACCGAAGAAGGGATTGATTTTTTGTTTGATTTCACATAAATCGAAGTGTAATTGCATTTTTTCTGTGAGGAGCTAAGCGGAGGCTGGACATATTCAAAATCAAGTTTCCTATAACCTCTCTTCATCCACCAGACAGCCCTATCGCACGGATCTATCTTTGCCGAAGCGAGATCATCATAGTATTTTAGGAGATCAAGTTTCGCGGGGTCATTTACCTCTCCGAAGCACAGGATGTTTTTCATGAACCGTGCATTTGATATTACTGCATCCTTGCCTGTCTTTCCTGAAAGAAAATTCGAGGCGTAGTTTTCCATGCATTCAAGTAGCTTTTTTCCGAGACCGAAATATCTATAATCCGGTTTTACAAAAGTGTATATCACCGCAACGGTCCCATCAATTCCGTTTTCCTTACCCGACGCGAAAACATCAAAGTTGACCCCTGCAATGACTTCCTTTGTAGAAGGATCCTCGAGATATATCCACGCTTCCTGGAATTTCCCCAAAGCCTTCTTGAAGTCTTTTGAGTCATTCAGCGCAAGAATCGAAAGAAATCCCTTTTCATCCGTTTTTTCCTCAGGGAGTTCGAATATGGTGTCATATAATTTGTAGAGCTTGTGAAAATCTCTGCTTTTCGGAGAATCAATGAGCTTTGGCTCAAGCGATGCAATGAATTTTTCAGTCGAAGAGTAGCGTTTTATTATGCGGTCAACAGTATCAGCAGATCTGCGCTTGATACATTCTATCTCGTTATAGTAATCTATAACATCAGTAAGGAGATCGTCTGGTTTAGGCATAGTAATTAGTACAATCAATGCCTAAAGAGTATTTAACTCTTGACGAGGGGACGGCTCCTTAAAGTCTCAGTCTTCTGAGCAGGAGCGAGTTTGTGACAACTATTATTGAGCTTGCAGCCATTATTAGTGCGGCATATTCTGGC
This sequence comes from archaeon, assembly GCA_038046585.1. Lineage (GTDB taxonomy): Archaea > Iainarchaeota > Iainarchaeia > Iainarchaeales > JAAZKV01 > JAAZKV01. The sequence goes on along the minus strand of JBBSVX010000040.1, from coordinate 11,995 downwards.
TTAAGGGATATCCCATAAGGGAACAAAACTCCAGCCGCTAGCGGTATTGCTATTGCGTTGTATCCTGTGGCCCAGAGAAGGTTTTGCTGCATCTTATTCATCGTTTCTTTGCTTAGCCTGATGAGCTTTGATATGTCACGAGGATCGTTTTTCACTAGAACTATTACAGCAGACTCAACAGCAACATCAGTTCCTACCCCGATTGCAATGCCCACGTCAGACTGGACGAGCGCAGGAGCATCATTTACCCCGTCCCCGACCATCGCAACTTTGTAGCCTTGTCCCTGCAATTGCTTTACCTTTCCGGCCTTATCTTTAGGAAGGACTTCTGCAAAGAATGTGTCAAGCCCCAATTCTTGGGCAACATATTTAGCGGCGACCTTATTATCCCCTGTCAGCATCGCGGTCTTTACGCCTAATTTCTTCAATGATTCAACAGCTTCGTAAGACTCTTTTCTAATTGTGTCAGAAAGAGCGATTATTCCTTTTACCTGTTTTTTTGTGGCAACAAAAACAATTGTTTTTCCTTCCATAGCAAGTTTTTCTCCCGCCGCTTCGGCTAGTTTCTGATCAATGCCAAGCGACACTAAGAGAGCCAAGTTTCCCACGAAAACATTTTCATTACCAATCATGCCCCCTACTCCTTTTCCTGGAACTGATTTGAAGTTCCCCGATCTAAAAGAACCAAGCCTTTTTTCCTTTGCTTTTGCGACAATCCCTTGGGCGATAACATGCTCAGAATTTATTTCAAGAGCCGCGGCCTTTGCAAGCACTTCGTCTTTTTTCCAATCGGCCAATAAAACAATGTCGGTCACTCCAAATTCCCCTTTTGTCAGGGTACCGGTTTTGTCGAATACAACGTAATCAAGATTTTTTGCTATCTCCATTGACTTCATGTCTTTCACAAGCACCCCGTTTTTTGCGGCGAGGGTGGTCGAAATTGCAGTAACAGTTGGAATGGCTAGTCCGAGAGCGTGAGGACAGGCAATGACAAATACTGTTATCATTAGAGTCAACGCGAACACCAGCCCCGCACCCATAAACACAAACCAGTAACTGAAAGTAATTACCCCCACTATGATTGCTATGATAGTCAAGTAGTGCGCAGCCCTATCCGCGAGCTTTTGCGTTCTTGGTTTTGATGATTGAGCATTCTTGACAAGACTTATTATCTGTGCAAGTGCGGTGTCTTCACCCACCTTTTCAACTTTTATTCTAACTGATCCGGTTTGGTTTATTGTTCCCCCAATCACTTTGTCGCCGACTCTTTTTGTTACAGGTTTTGACTCGCCAGTAATCATCGACTCGTTTATGCTCGTCTTCCCATATATGACTTTTCCGTCGATTGGAACTTTCTCTCCTGGCCTGATAAGCAAAATGTCTCCCACCTTTACTTCGGAAGTGTTCACTTCGATTATCTCATCTTTTCTAACAAGATTGGCTTTTGGAGGGATAAGCTTGGCTAGTTCATTTAGCGCACCGGAGGCGCCCATCACCGCGCGCATTTCCATCCAGTGCCCGAATACCAAAAAAAGCACAAGGGTCGATATCTCCCAATAAAAATCAATCCCATAAAAAATGAAAGTCGAAGCTATGCTGTATAAATAACCCGAGCCGACAGCGAGGCTCACGAGCACGTTCATGTCAAGGACTTTGCTTTTCAATGATTCAAATGCTCCGCGGTAAAATGGAGCGGCTCCATAAAGCGCAACTATTGAAGATAATATTACTAAGAGTATCGTGTTAAAACCAAGATCTGGAACAACTAGGCTGAGCCAGCCCTGCACGGAAGGAGAGAGAAGCAAAATTGGGATTACGAGTATAGCACAAATAATTGTTTTTGTTCTAAACTCTTTTGACATCATCAAGTGATGGTTCCCATGATTAAAGGGAGAGGCGTTTTCTTTGCCTGCGTGTCCACCATGCCCTTTAGGACTCTTTTGCCCCGCGTGGTTCATGTGCGCGTCATGATGCATATGTTCCATGGGCGGCATATGACTCTCTTCAGACACATGCCCTTTGTGATTCATTTTTTCGCCTGGCCTACATTAAAACGAATTCATATTTTATTTGAGCGAAAGCGCCCAATTGTAAATCCATGCGATTACTGCCCCTGCTAAGGCACCTGAAACTATACCATATACTGGAGTCACTATTCCTATCGCGGAGTAGACATTACTCATCATCGCTATCCCATAATAGGATGCGCCCATCATGCTTCCCACCCCAATTGCGAATGTTCCGCAAAGAAAACCGACAATTGCCCCGGTAATCGTGGCGGCTTTAGGACTTATTCTAGAAAATTCTTTCATTTCATCCACCTCTTTTTGGATTTGATAATAGTGCTATCGCACTGCCCAACTATTTGTGCTTTCGCATATATAGAAGTATTGTTGAGGCTTTGTTGCGGCTCTTTTTGTGCTTTGCACAATAGGCCGCAACATCCTCATTTAAAGGGTATTAAAGTCTTACCCACTTTAGCAGTAGCGAGTTGGTCACTACCGATACTGAGCTTAGCGCCATTGCGCCTCCCGCAATTATTGGAGAAAGCATTATTCCGTATGAGAAATAAAGCGCTCCTGCGGCGATTGGTATTCCAACTACATTGTAGAATAGCGCCCAGAACATATTCTGCTTTATCTTTGCGATTGTTGCTTTGCTTAGCTTGAACGCCTTGATGATGTCCATCAGATCGTTCTTCATGAGGACAATGTTGCCTGTTTCCATCGCAACATCTGTTCCGCTTCCCATTGCTATTCCGATATCGGCCTGTGCGAGTGCTGGAGCGTCATTTATTCCATCCCCCACCATTGCAACCTTAAACTTCCCCCCATCCTGGAGCTTTTTCACGTAATTTGCTTTGTCCTGAGGGAGAACTTCTGCGAATATGTTAGTTATTCCCGCTTGGGAAGCAATCGCTTTTGCGGTTCTCTCGTTGTCTCCTGTTATCATGTACACTTCTATTCCCATCTTCTGAAGTGCGGTAACCGCTTCTTTAGATGTGTCTTTGATTGCATCCGCGGCTGCAATGTATCCTAACACGGACTTTTTGTCCGAAAGGAGCATCACTGTATTACCTTCGGCTTCAAGCGAGGCCATCTCTGCTTTCACTGAATCAGTTCTTATTCCGAACTTCGCCATTAGCTTCTGGTTTCCAAGATAATATTGTTTGCCTGATATTTTTGCTTCAATACCGTGTCCAGGAATCGCCCTGAATTTCTGCGAATTGTGGAGCAAAAGCTTCTGCTGTTTTGCCTTGTCGACAATCGCGTCAGCAAGAGGGTGTTCTGAAGATTTCTCTATGCTCGCGGCTATTTGAAGAACGCTTTTCTCAGTGTTCTTTCCTAGAGCCGTAATCGAAGTCACTTCTGGAACCCCTTTTGTTATCGTGCCTGTCTTATCAAATATCACATACTTTAGTTTGTGAGCTGCTTCCAAAGAGTCTCCTCCTTTTACGAGGATACCGTTTCTTGCACCCACTCCAGTACCAACCATTATCGATGTTGGAGTTGCAAGACCAAGTGCGCAAGGGCAGGCTATTACTAGCACTGCGACTGATGCGAGCAACGCAAATGATAATGCTGCGCCAAGTACAAAGTACCATAGCGCAAATGTCGCTAATGCAATTACCACCACCGCAGGAACAAAGTAAGCCGATATTTTGTCAGCGTATCTTTGTATCGGTGCTTTTCTTCCTTGAGCATCTTCAATCAATTTTATTATATGAGCCAAAGTAGTGTTTTCGCCCACTTTTGTGGCTTTGAAACTAAAAGCACCATGCTTGTTCATCGTGCCCCCAATTACGCTGTCACCAACCCCTTTCTCCACAGGTATGCTTTCGCCTGTAATCATGCTCTCGTCAACCGATGAGTGTCCAACAACTATGACTCCGTCGATTGCGACCCTCTGTCCCGGCTTTACTAGAACTACGTCCCCTACTTTTATGTCGTCAACTGCCATTTCGATTTCTTTTCCATTTTGGATTACTATGGCAGTCTTTGGAGCCAAGTTCATTAGCTTTCTTATCGCATCGTTTGTCCTGTACTTTGCCACCGCTTCAAGCCACTTTCCTAGCACTACCAAAGTTATCAGTATTGCTGAAGTCTCAAAGTATTGGCCCGCGGCTGGATTGAATAATATGTTGTACAAGCTGAGCATGTACGCCGCTGTCGTGCCGATCGCGATTAGCGTGTCCATGTTCGCTGACCTGTTTTTCAGTGCGATCCACATTCCTTTGTAAAATTGTTTTCCAACTATGAACTGCACTGGTGTTGCAAGAGCGAAAAGGATGAATTCTGCGAATGGAACCTTTACCCCTATTTGCATTAATACCATTCCAATTAGAAACGCTGGAAAGGCGAATATTGTACTCAATATTAGCTTGTTTCTCAGCTCGTTGATCTCGGTTTTTTTGAATTTGTCTTCCGCTTCCCCATCTCCACCGGCGGCGACAACATTTGCACCGTAACCTATTTTCTTTATGGATTTAACAAGAACGTCTTCTTTCACTTTGTCCTCATCAAAAGATATTGTTGCTTTTGAAGTGGAATAGTTTACATTCGCCTCATTTACTCCTTCCACTTTTTTCAGCGCTTTTGTTATCAGGGTAGAGCAACTTGCGCAATGCATCCCAGTTATCTGTATTGTTGTATTCTTCATGGCGGCCACCTCACATCTCCTTTCTTGTCAAAGAAACAATGTGCGCCCTATCCAGTGCGCTGTTTGTGTCTTCCAAGATGCCTATAATTATAAACTCCTTCCCAAATTCTTCGACACTGTCGCCAATATTTGAGAATTCTTTTTCTTCTTGCATCATTTCTGCTTCAACTGAGCCAATTATCATTGGATAATATTTTTTCCCAACAATTTCGTGCAGTCGATAATCCTCTATTGTTCCCTCGACAAGAACCAGTTTTGATAATGAATTGTCGTCCAAAGAATATGTCATGAATAGTGCCATGTCACCAGGCTCGGATTTTATGAACATCCTGTCCTTTTCGCCACTTATTTGCTCAAACTGTCCAGCGTTCAGGAAAAGAAGATAATCTATTGGAGTGTTAGTCATCCTTAAAACGCCTCCTATAGTTGTGCTTATTCCGAAGAAACTAGGCAGGTTGTTTCCAACTGCAGAGAATAAGGACTCGTTTTTCATCATTTCTGCTTCTTCTGCGCCGATAACAATAGAATTGTATTCTGGAATAGGATTGCCTTCAGCGGCCTTTAGCATCGCCAAAGCATTATTTTTTGCCAGAGCAAAGACTTTCAAATTTCCCTCAGGAGTGTAATTCACCTTTAGGGAAATATCAGCATAAACCGAAGGGTCCACTTTCGATCCGCCCATAAGCGAATTGCCAAGGCCGTCCACATTAAAGTAAAGGAAACCCCCCACTAACACTATAGCCAAAACGAAGGCCATCGAAAACTTTTCTATGCCGACTGATTTCAGCACTTCTCCAAAATCCATCTTTTTTTCCATATTTATTCCCCCAAAAAAATCTTAAAATATTCATTTATGTTTTTTCGCATCTGCGCATCCGGCGCATGTCGTTTTCTTTCCGAAATGTCTGTCGGCATCCTTCAATATACACCAGCAGAAACCCTCTGACAGATTGAAATATTTCTCTCTTCCTCTTTTCACGTAGGAAATTATTCCCATGTCCTCGAGCTGCTTTAACTGGTGCGATATCGCCGAGAGAGTCATTTTTTCTCTCCCCACTTTCTCATAAATCTCATTTACGTTGCATTCCTTGTCCATCAGTGCGCGAAGGATTTTCAGCCTTGTCTCGTCCGCAATCGCAGAGAAGAATTTCAAAAGCTTTCTGTCAACATCTTCAGCCATAATAATCCACCATAATAGTTGAATGGTTGCTCAACCTTTTAAATATATCGTCAGATCGGGAAAATTAAGTCATTTAGCTAAAATATCTTATTTTAAAAGTGGGTGACAGGAACCTTCCTGTCAACCCCCCTAATCCTAGCGCCGTTGCAACCTTAGTTGCCGCCGCCGCAGGTTCCGCCGCCACCGCCGCATCCGCAGCCGCCGGCCGGTTTAGGCGCAGCCGCTAATTCGCTTTTTACTTCGCTTTCAACGGCAGCGCTTGTTTTTACTGTACCTGTCTCATCAATGGTCACATTGTCCTTGACAATGAATGTTCCCTGGATCATTCCCATCCAGCAGCTCCATCTTACGACACCTTCTTTTGTAGGAGTGAACTCTATTGTCTGTTCGCCCTGCTTTATGTTAAACTCCAGATTGTATTCTGGAACTCTTATTGCGTTATTGCATCCGGTAATCTGCTTTCCGGTTATTATCCATTTCACCGGAACTCCTTTCTTGAGGACGAAACTGTTCGGACTCCATCCGCCTGAAACTACATCCATCCTGATTACTTGGTAGCCGGGCGAGTTGCCATCTGATACGCTTACAGCCGCGCCACTACTATTATCGGCGACAGGCAAGTCTATTCCAACTCCCGCAAGTGCGAGACCATTAGTTATCAACATCAAGCCCATAATCATTACGATTATCGCCGATAGCTTTGTGATGTTGTTCTTCATCGCGTGACTCATGAATGACGCGAATAACCCAAAGCCAAGCATTGGGATAAGCGTTCCTAGAGCGAACACGAAAAGCATTGATGCTCCAGCCAAAAAACTTCCTGTTGTAGCTGCTAGCACATACATCGCTTGGAGTGGTCCACATGCTATGAATAATCCGTTTAAGAGCCCTATTACCATTGGGTCACTGTTTGACTTAAGCGGACCCACCTTGAGCTTATTGAACCAGCTCTGAGGAAGGCTGAGCTTCCTTAACGCCGGGAAGATATTCAAGAGCTTCAAGCCGAACAATATCAAAAAGAGCCCGGCAAGCACTGCTATCCCTGCCCTTAGAGCTGGCGAGAAAACAAATATGCTTCCTATCAGACCGAATATTCCACCTATTACTGAGTAAGATATTAACTTTCCTACCGCGTACTTTGCGTGGAGCGAAATATTGAGGCTGTCAGGATTCTCTTCCTTCGCTTTCGCTGTATAACTGAGCACGAAGCTTCCGCACATCCCTATGCAATGAAAGCCCGTCAAGAGTCCCACAATGAAAATCAAGGCGAGGCTGGTATTTGCATCAAGCTGGGGAATCGAAATATTCATCGCCCCAAAAGTACTTGAGACAAAAATATAGCCCAAAATTACGATGCAAAGAACGCTTATCCCTATCGCAATGGAGAAAAGCTTCTTCTCGCTCGGCTTAAAGATTGGTTTCTTGTCCAGGCGCACCTCATACCCCGCTTCTTTTATCTTGCCCTCTATTTGTTTGAGGGAAACCCTAGAAGGGTCATAGGTTACTTCGGCGGTGCTTGAGACATAATCTGCTTTTATGTGCTTTACTCCGTGGAGCTTTCTCACAGATCGAGAAATGTTTTTTTCACAGCTCTGGCAAACCATGTTGCCGATGCTAAGCCTCTTTGTAACGGTTTCTTCAACCGCAGGCTCTTCTCTTGTTGGCTCTTCCCTTGCCGGCTCTTCTCTGGCCGACTCGGCTTGTTTCTCCTGCCCGCGGGCAGCTTCTCTGTTTTCAGCCCGGTCTGTTGAAGAAGAAGATGCAACTCCTTCGTTATTTGCCGTAGTTGGCACATTTTCGATTATCTCACCAAGATTTGATTCCATATCCATTCACTTGTACCCCGTTACTTTATATCCTTCTGATTCGATAGCTTTTTTCAATGAATCTGCATTCTGAGCGGTTTCATCAAATGTCACTGTTACAATGCCTTTTTCATAATTACCTTTCACACCAGAAACTCCTTTTAAGTCATTCAAAGTCATTTCTATTACACTGTTACAACTTTTGCAGTGCATTCCAGTTACTTTAAATTCTATCTTTTTCATCCCCAATTCCTCCCAAAAATTATTTACTTAACTATTAATGTTCCGCCCATTGCGCTGTGCCCTTCTCCACACATCACCGCACAATACCACTTAAATTCGCCTGTCTTTTCAGCGACAAACTCAAGAACTGTGTCCCCATTTGTGCTTCTCAAATTCAGATCAGGGATTCTCATTCCGTGAGTTGTGTCCGTGTTGTTTATTAATATCCTTACCCTATTTCCGCTATTAACTTCTATTGTCGAAGGATTATATCCAAACCTAAAGGCATCAACCTTAATTTCTTTCACCGTTTCGCCGGATTGTTCTGTTGCAGAAAAGGCGCCGTTAATATTGCTTGAGGCAAAACTGTTTAAGCCAAATAAAGCCACTGACAGTACCGCCAATATAACCGCCACTCCAATAATCACATTCTTCATTTTTCCATCCATAATCATCGCTCCATTCAAAATATGTCTCGCTAAGCATATACGCTATATCTCCCTTGCAGGATATGACTTAAACAAGTCACTTGCAAGAATCGCTTCTTTTGTGGTCTTTGTTTTGTCATATATAACTTCAAAACTGTTCCAGCCTCCGCTTGTTTTGACTGAAACCACTCCATTCATCTTACCCACTTCTCTTAATATTAAGCCGGTGTGGCCTGCACATGGTATCTGTACTTGTATCCTAAATGCCCCAGCATCTGCACTGGCAAGATCTGCTGCCGACACGCCCTGCGCCGTTGTTCCGCCACTCTGCTGCACAGCAGTGCCAGAAGTGTTCGTTGCAAGGAACGCGAATGTCAGGATAAGTGCAACAGCAGCTATCCCCAGCATCAACACGCTTCCATCAATTTTGATATTCATCTTGAGTCCCTCTCAGCGACCCTTCCTTAGGGCCATTTCATACAGATATAGGAACTGAAACCATACATATGGGTAAGTGAAACCATCCTTTCCGCCATGGTTTCAGTAACCCTTAATAATAGAAACATGCAAAATATGCTCTATGGAACTCCAGATAGATCTTTCAAATAGAAAAGCAATTGCAGGAGTAATAGCGCTCATTTGCATTGTAGCGCTTGCGGTATATGCGCCGCCAGTAATAATACAACCGAATCCGACTTGCACTCTTGACGGAGTATGTCAGCACCAGCAACAGCTTGAAACAATGACATCAATGATACCAATATTCATTCTTTCAGGAATAATCATCGGAGTAGTAGTTTTCTTTTTCATGACTTCAAGGATCGAAAAAAAGCAAGTGGATTACCAGAAGACCATCGCCACTTTCATTCAACTCTTAAACGCCGATGAACGAAAAGTAATACAAAAACTTATAGATGGGGACGGCAAAGCTTACCAATCAGAAATATCAAGAATTGAAGGCATCGGCAAGGTAAAGAGCCACAGGATAATTCAAAGGCTTTCCGACAGACAGGCAATAGAAATTGAAGGCTACGGAAAAACCAATATTATAAAATTAAAGAAAGAGATGGCCGATCTTATCAAAAAGTGACCTTAGAAAAAATAGCGCCTTAAGTCATACCAAAATGCACCCCCCCATGTTATACAAAATGTGTTGTTATACATACATTTATATAATGTTTTGTGTAACAGGTAATTATGGTTTATCTGGCAAAATCCAAGCGGGGCAAAAAGACATACTACTACCTTGCAGAAGTAATCACACTGCCTAACAAGACCCGGAAGCAGTTCAGAAAATACATCGGCGATTCAAAACCTTCAGAAGGCAAGCTAGAACAATTAATATCTGCCTTTAAGGATGAAATAGAATCCGAAAGAAAGAACATTTACGGATACCATTATCTTACAAACATAGAAATCACCAAAATTGACGAAGCAAATAGAGAATTTGCATCCAGATTTGCAAAGCTTAACCCAACCGAAAAAGAACAGTTCTGGCGCAACTTTGTCAACGCATTCGTTTACAATTCAAACTCGATAGAAGGATCAACCCTCACCGCAAGGGAAGTTGAACTGATACTGGAAGAAAACATCGCCCCAAATAAGGACCTTGAAGACATACTCGAAGCCAGAAACGCAGGCAAAGTCTTGGATTACATAAATACATCAAAAGATGACCTGTCCGACGAACTAGTCCACAAACTGCACGAAATGTACTTTAAAGACACAAAACCCCACATAGCCGGCCACTACAAGACCAAAGACAATTTCGTCAAAGGCGCCACCTTCAAAACAAGCCCCGCAGCATACGTAATACCAGACATGAAAAACTACTTTGAAGAATACAAAAAGCTCAAATCCAAGCTACACCCGCTAGAGCTGGCCGCCTGGGCACACTGGCGCCTGGAACAAATACACCCATTCCAAGATGGAAACGGAAGAATAGGCAGAGCAATCATGAACCACATACTCAACCAAAACGGCTACCAAATGATAGACATCAAAACCAAAGAAAAAGCCAAATACTTCAACACACTCAGAAAATGCGACAAAGAAAACTCAGCCCGCAACCTCGCAAAGCTGCTAGTAAAAAGATTCGAAAAACAGTACAAAAACGCGCTAAAAGAATGACTGTGCTATTAAACGGACAAACAGCACTTTTAAACGGACACTCGTCCACCTATGGAATCATCTGCTTTTTATTTTCGATTGGCTTAGTTAGATTATGAATAAAGCAGAATTGTTCAAGAAAAGAATTGGCTTTAAAGGACCCTTGGAAGATATTTCGATTGCAGTCTGCAAGCAGTATGGGCTCGGAGCATTTGTTTCCAATAAGTTAGTCACTGTCGGGTATGAGGACTTCAATTTTTCCTTAAATACTTCAAAAGGAATATTTTTTGTCAAGATTTTTGCTAATTTCAGAACCTTGAGCGATTGCAAGAGATATGTTGAAATGATTGAAGAAGCACTAGCGAAAAAAGTTCATACGCCAAAGCTGTTAAAATCCAGGTACGGGTACTTGAACATTGTAAAAGCGAATGGAAGAAAATTAAGACTTGTCGTAATGGATTTCATTGATGGAAAAAGCATGTTTGAATCCAGAATAAAACTTAACCAGAAAGAAGTAAAGTTCTTGGCAAAGCAAGCTGTGAGAGTTAACCTAATGGGGGTAAAACCAAAGTTTGTTTATGACCACTGGGCAGTAATCCATTTCTTGAAAGAGTTTAGAAAAACGAAACGATTTCTTACTGCAAGTGACTTGGCCTTAGTGGCTCCATTAATAAAAGAATTTAAAGAACTCAAAATTGACACTTTGCCCCATTGCTTTGTCCATGGCGACATAATAACAACTAATATAATAAAAGACAAAAAAGGCAAGCTTTGGATAATTGACTTTTCCGTAGCAAATTACTATCCGCGAATAAACGAACTCGCTGTAATGATTTGTAACACATTCTTTGACCCGAAAAGCAAAGCCAGAACAGACAAAAACTTCAAAATTGCAGTAAAAGAATACCAAAAAATAACTCCTCTAACTCAAAGAGAACTTAAAGCACTCCCTGTATATGTCAAACTTGCTTACGGAATGCATATGCTCGGACCAACATATCAAAAATTCAAGAAAGGAAACAAAACATCTGAAAACAACTATTGGCTAAAACAAGGAAGAGCCGGGCTTTTACAAACCAAAAACCTCGCTAAAAAATGTAGTACCTAACATTGGAGAAACAATTTTATACAAGTTAGCACTTACATATGACAAATAATAGAGGGCAAGCCGAGAACGGCTGGTAGCGAAACCGATTTGCGTGGAGCACTCAGCACAATCTGTCTTTGAACTACGCCACAAATCTTTTGCTTTTAGCTACTTATTCGTATCCTTCTGGTTTTGGTTTCTTTATACCGTCTGTTTTTGGGCATGTTCTACACATGCTGCAGGTTAAATCCGGCGTTTCTGGACAATCAGGATAGAGCCCTTTGCAATTAGGAAAGTCTTTAGAGAACTCTATCATCCTTTCCGCGTCTGATTTTAATGATGCTCTCTGAGCTTTCGCTGCATCGGCATCATAGCTTTTGATTCCACCCATTTTTTGCTCACCACACTTAATTCTGCGCCCGGAGTTAATAAGAATTAGGTTATTTATAAAGAAAAAAACCGCAGAGGCTGAAGCTCCCCACGCAACCCCTTTTGCCAAAAAGTG
>JBBSVX010000039.1:0-3354 GCA_038046585.1 archaeon | reverse complement strand
CATCAAAATAAGGAACAGGATTTTCGTGAACTCCAGCCGCACAAAGACCGCCGATATGCGAAATATCCGCAACGCAATAGCATCCGGCTTCGTCACAAATTTTTCTAAATTCCTTAAAATCGATTAATCTCGGATATGCAGTGTATCCTGAAAGCACAAGCTTTGGTTTTTCAGCAAGAACTTGCTTGCGTATTATATCATAATCGAGCATTTCTGTTTCTTTGTCAACACCGTACTGGACGAAATTGTATTGTTTCCCTGAAAAATTTACTTTATGACCGTGAGTCAAATGACCCCCTTCAGTCAGCTTTAATCCCATCGCTTTGTCGCCGTAACTCATGAGAGCGGAGTACATCGCCATGTTTGCAGGACTACCTGAATTTGGCTGAACATTCGCATGCTCTGCACCAAATAATTGTTTGAGGCGATCAATTGCGAGCTGTTCTATTTTGTCTATCACTTCGTTTCCGCCATAATATCTATGCCCCGGATAACCTTCAGCGTATTTGTTATTTGGAAAAGACCCCATTGCTTCCATTACGGCGAGCGAAATTAAATTTTCACTAGGAATTAGTTCGAGCCCATCCATCTGGCGCTCTTTCTCGGCTAAAATATAATCATAAATATCTTTATCGTACTTCTTTACGTTCTCAAACATCGCCCAAACACCCAGAAAAAATTGCACAGAACTTTATTTAAATGAACGGCACAGAAGATAATTTATGGCGGATTTTGCAATAGCTGTAAAGGCTTTCATCATTGACGGGGGCAAGCTGCTTATAATAAGGCGCGAACCAAAGGATGCGCATTATCCGACAGCGTGGGAACTGCCAGGCGGCAGGCTTGAGGCTGGCGAAAACCCCATTGAGGGCCTCAAACGTGAAGTTAGGGAAGAAGCGGGAATAGAGATAGAAGTTTTCATCCCATTTGGGGTACGCCATTTTCATAGAGACGACGGACAAGCAATAACACAATTGACGTTCTTGTGCAAACCAATTACAAAAAACGTAAAGCTCAGCGAAGAGCACACAGAATATGAATGGATCAAAATAGAAGGATCAAAAAGCAAAGTATCTAAATTTTTCCATGACGAGATAGATAATTTTATCAAACTGGAGCTCGGTAAGCACCTTTAGCAAAGACCGCATTAATTTGCTAGCATTTACGAGCTTTTTTTAATAACATCCCCCGACGATTTTATCATGCCCGCGCCGATACAAAAGAAACCAATTAAAATGAAAAAACCAGTATGATGAATGGGCACAAATGCTCGGGTTTTATTGAGTAATATGAGCTAAATGAATTGGGGTTGATAAAATGAAAGTGGCACTGGTTGAAACAAACACAAAAGATCTGATCGAACTCGAAAATTTTCTTGAAAAAAACGAAGTGAACGAAGAAACATTCATCGAACTAGCAAAGCCGATAAATTTCTCTTTCTCAGTTGAAGAATGCTCGCGCTTAATCAGCCACCACATCTGCGAAAGCCTTGACTCTTACACCCAGCAAAGCCAGAGATACGTAAAAATGGGAAAGGGTGCTTTTGTCATCCCAAAAGAAATCAAGAAAAGCAAATACGCAAAAGAATACTCAAAACTCACTGAAGAAATATTTGAATTCTATAACAACACTACAAAACTAAAGGAAGGATTCTCCGGAAGAAAAGCAACCGAAGCCGATTATGCGAACGGAATCAAAATCGAAGACGGAAGATACATCCTACCCTTAAGCACAACCACGAATGTTTTCACAACCATGAACTTTTCAAGAATAATAAATTTCTACAAAGTAATGAGAAGAGTGGAGCTTAGTGAAAGCAGGGAACTGCTAAAAAAACTGGACAAATCCATAGGCGAACTTACAAAAAAGAAGAAAAGCAAAGTTGTGAAGCTCATAAACAAGTTCTCAAAAAAAGGGGCGAATAATTCAATAGTAAATGATTTTGCTAGGAAGCACTTTGACGAACTGAATCATGCGAACGGTAAAAACATAGTTCTTGTAAATTCGTTTGAAAAGCCCATAATCCGTTCCGGCCTTGGCGCACTAACTTCAACCAATGAAAAACCGCCATTTGAAATATACAAGCAGTGGTCAAAGGAAGGAGAAGAAGCCGCACTTACAAAAGCAAAAGGAGTAACTGAAAGGGTCCTTGGATATAATCACGAATCAATCATTGAGCATGCGAGAACTACTTTTGCGCTAGAAATGAGTCTTACCTGCTACCACCAATTCGAAAGACACAGACTTCCATCAAATATCAGGGAAAGGCTTGAAGAACTGCTAATCTCGCGCGAAATCATTACCCCTCCAAGCATAAAAAGAAATACTGAAATAAACAAGGTGTTTTTGGAGAAAGTAAGCAAAACTAAGGAGCTAAGGAAAAAGATTTTGACCGAACTGGGAAAAGAAGCACAAAGTTACTTGCTCTTAAACTGCGATCTTGTAAAAGTTATTTCTTCAACGAACGCTAGAATAGACAACCAGGTGCTGGCCGAAAGGACATGCAACAACGCCCAATGGGAAATAAGAGATCTTTATAACCAAAAATTGCTGCTCTTGAAAAAGAACGCGCCTGTCATATATGACAAGGCTGGCCCACCCTGCACCCGCGGACCCTGCCCAGAAGGAACGCTCACTTGCGGAAAATCAGGCGAAATGATAGCGAGATACGGTTATCATGGAAAGCAAGCCGCAAAATAAAACGCCCGCTCACGCCGCCCTCAGAATCTGACGAGCCGATTTTGAGGCATAAATCTTTTTCTGCTTCTTTGAAAGAAGCACAAAATCATTAGGAGGAGCATGCCCCAACCAATTAATCAAATCTTCATATTCTTTCATAGCCCCACCCATAATGACGGATTCTCAATTTCGCCAACTTTTTTAACAAAATCTTTTTTTGAAACTTCTACTCCATTTATGGCCACAAGCTCGGGCAGATCGAGAAACTTATTCTTTCTGCACGCCTTTCTATGCTCTGCGTCAAGCTCCCGCTCAAGCTCACTAAGCACTTGGGCTTTTCCCACAAGCGCCCAAAACCTTTTTTTTGACACCTTGTGCCCCATAAAATTATGTTCTGAAGACATTCTTACATCTACTCCGGCTCACCAAGCAATTTTTTTAAGAAAAAGAAAGGCGATAGCTTACGCTAGCCTCTCAATTTTCCCGATTTCAAATAATTTTGTGAAATTCTAGGTAAAAAAAATTTCACATTCACATTATTTATGGATTGCTTAATAAACCTACTCCTAAAAAGCACTTAATATTGGACAATATTTCCCAGAAAATATTTTTTTTAGAAAAGATATAGTATAATATATTGATTTTATTAAATCCCGGGGCTATAAACATGTAAAC
>JBBSVX010000038.1:0-2387 GCA_038046585.1 archaeon | reverse complement strand
AGAATTTTTTATCATCTTGCTTACGCGCTGTCTTATTGCGCCTTCAGACATCTTTAGTTCTTTTGCAATGTGGAGAAAGGGCATTCTTGCATCATTTTTCAGAAAAGAAAGAATTTTCTTGTCTATTGCATCCATAAGGGGAAATAGCGCTTTTGGATATTATAACCTTTGCGCTGATGCTTTCGCATTAAATACTATTTCTTTTGAATTTGCTTGTTTATTTCATCTTCTTTTGGTAGATCTAAGCCGATGTGAATTTCCTTGAGCTGCTTTACTGAAACATCGCTTGGAGAGTTATCCATCAGTGAAACTGCAGCCTTGTTTTTAGGAAATGCTATTACTTCTCTTATGCTTGGCGCTCCTGTAAGTAACATTACAAGCCTGTCAAATCCGAATGCGAGTCCCCCGTGAGGCGGGGCTCCGTATTGGAAAGCTTCAAGGAAAAATCCGAACTTGTCGCGGGCCTCTTCTTCTGTAAGCCCTATCATCTTGAATACTCTTGCCTGAACTTTAGGGTCGTGGATTCTTATGCTTCCGCCGCCAAGTTCAATTCCGTTAAGTATCATATCGTAAGCGTTGGCTTTCACTTTCAATGGTTCGGCCTCCATTGTAGGGATTTGCTCTTTCTTTGGCGAAGTGAATGGGTGGTGAACAAAAGTCAGTTTATTGTCCGTTTCGTCCCATTCAAACATCGGGAAGTCTATAACCCAAAGCAAATTGAGCTGCTTCTCGTCAAATAGCTTGAATTTTTTTCCTAAGTGAACTCTTAAGTATCCGAGTGAGTCATTTACAACTTTTGGCTTTCCTGCGCATATTAGCAGTAAGTCTTTGTCTTTTGCGTCAGTGGCTTTTGCAAGTTCTGCGAGTTGTGTTTCAGAAAAGAATTTTGCTACGCTTCCGTCTAGTTTTCCCGCCACCATTTTCAGATTAGCCAGTCCGCCAGCTCTGTAAATCTTAACGAAATCTTCAAACTCTCCGATTTCTTTTCTTGAAAGCTCCGCTTTTCCATCAAGTTTAATTGCTTTTATTATTCCTTTGGCTTCAACAACAGAATTGAATGCGTTGAACTGGCTCTTTCCAATAATATTAGTCACTTCGACTAATTCCATTCCAAATCTAGTGTCAGGCCTGTCTACTCCATATCTTGCTAGCGCGTCATCGTAAGTCATTACAGGCAATGGCAGTTTTAGTTCGATCCCCATTATTTCCTTGAATATTCTTTGCATGAGTCTTTCGTGTATTTCGAGAATGTCTTTTTGTTCGATGAAACTCATTTCGACATCGATTTGTGTAAACTCGGGCTGTCTGTCGGCTCTGAGATCTTCATCTCTAAAACAACGGGCGATCTGGAAGTAACGGTCCATTCCACCAATCATTAATAGTTGCTTGAAGAGCTGTGGGCTCTGCGGGAGCGCGTAGAATTTTCCTGGATTAACTCTGCTTGGAACCAAATAATCTCTGGCTCCTTCAGGAGTGCTCTTTGCAAGTATTGGGGTTTCAACTTCGACAAAGTTTTCTTTGTCATAAAAATCCCTGACAAGCATTGCAATTTTGTGCCTAAGAACCAAATTCTTTTGAAGATCCGGGTTTCTCAAAGACAAGTATCTGTATTTTAGCATCAGGTCTTCGTTTGTAATTGTTTGAGAAGTAAGATCGACTGGCAGCGGGTCGGATCTTGTGATTATTTCAACAGTATCAGCATCGATTTCCACTTCGCCTGTGATTATTTTTTTGTTTTCTGTTCCGGCGGGCCTGGATCTTACTGTACCTTCAATTTTAAGCGTGAATTCTTTTCTGATCTCTTTTCCAATTTTTTTGATTTCTTCGCTTTTATTGGCATCAATTACTACTTGCGTGGTTCCATATTTGTCTCTTATGTCAATGAAATTTATTGTTCCGTGATTTCGGATAGTATCGGCCCAGCCGTTTAAGACAACTTTTTTCCCAAGATCGGCTTTCGTAATTTGTCCGCATGTGTGAGTTCTTTGCATCAAAACAACCCTGATTTATTTTCTCAACTAAATGAAAAACTGCAAATAAGTATTTATAAAGCATTTCCTGGGGCTCATGCTAAAAAAGGGGCGTGGGCGTGTTATCCCTATGGACGAACTCGCAAAGAGGCTTGAAGTTACGTTTATTGATGCGGACGTGAAGGAGAAGGACCGCACTTCGATAAGAAAATTTATTTCGACACTGAAGAAGAAGGATATTGAGACTTACGAGCACTCGGTCAGGATCGCGCTTATCGGAGCGAGGATGGCGCGCGTGCTTGGCATTGACCCTAAGCCGATGGTTTTTGCGGGAACTCTTCATGACATAGGCAAAACTATGATTCCTGATAGCGTGCTCAAAAAGAAAGTTGCATACGGTCCGGAAGACAGAAAGGT
>JBBSVX010000037.1:0-6173 GCA_038046585.1 archaeon | reverse complement strand
ATTCAATAGGAAGCGATTCAGCAAATTGGTACATTGGCGTGCTTGCAGGGGGCGTCCAAACTGGCGCTACAATATCAAATTCTTTTTCAGATAATGTTGTCCCTGTCACAAGCGGCTCCTATGCAGGCGGCCTTGTCTCAAACGCCGAAGGAACATTAGTGAATTCATATTATGTGGGGAAATATAATTTCAGGGATACCCAATTAAACTCCACTGAACCATTTTTCCCAAAAAGCGGGCTAGGAGGAGACTATAATATTCCGATGCAACACAATGCGGCGCCTGCAAACGATTGGGATTTTTCCAACATATGGCAGAAAAGGGACAATAACTACCCCGTATTGAAATGAATTGCCCAAAAACTCCGTTTAGAAATAAGGAATAACCCTGATTAGTCAGATACCCATCTTTCACAACAGCAAAAAGCAAATTTATCAACCTTAAGAGGCAAGCAAAACTTATTTAGATTAAAAAAAATCATTAAATGACGTGAAGGCAATCTCATACGCTGCACAGACCCTAATTTACAAAAGCTAATGAACGTAGTAAATAACTCAGGTGTCTCCTTTTGCCCTTCCGCATGGCAGCAGTGCGAAACAGGCTACACACTTACAAATGCTAAGTGCTGCCAGAATGAGATGATAAACGGCTAGTAAAGGGTTAAATACAAAAACGCACTAATCCTGGCATGAGCACAAAGATAATCGCAACTCTTGGACCTTCTTCAAGCAGCGCAAAAATAATCAAATCAATGTTTGAAGCAGGAATGGATATCGCAAGGATAAACACAAAGTACGGGACCCAAAAAGAATACTCAAAACTATTAGAGATCCTTACAAAACAAAAATGCAAAGTGCTTTTTGACATAAAGGGCTTCTTGATGCTCCCCTGGTTAAAAGACAAGAAGTTTGATTACCTCGCGGTCTCGTTCGCAGAATCCGCCGACCAGATCGAAGGGATAAGGGTGTTTTTTGGAAGGAAAATAAAAATCATCGCAAAGATTGAAACAAGAAAAGGATTCAATCACATCGACGAGCTGATAAGGGCGAGCGACGGAATCATGGTCGCAAGGGGAGACTTGGGAAAGAACCTGCGAATTGAAGAGGTTCCTATCTACCAAAAACTAATAATCAAGGAATGCAACAAGAAAAAGAAGTTCGTCGTAACCGCCACTGAAATGCTACTCTCGATGACGGATTCAAAGATTCCCGTGCGCGCAGAAGTGAGCGATGTCGCAAATGCAGTGCTTGATGGCTCGAACGCAGTGATGCTTTCTGAAGAAACGGCGATAGGGCATCACCCCACGCTCGTTGTGAGGACCATGAATAGCATAGTGAAGGAAACTGAAAAGAAAAGAAGACTACTGAAATAAACCCCCCTAAGCAAAGTTTATTTAATAACAAAAACAACTAAGTTCAGTATGAAGGCAATCACATATCTGCCCGTAGTAATACTATCAATTTCCCTGCTTTTCGGGTGCACCTTGCCCGGCAATGATTCGAACATTTCAGGCGACCAAAATACATTTGACGCAAATATTTTTGACGACGCAAATGATGTAGTGCCTGACAACAATGTTATCCCTGATGATTTGAATACCCTGGTTATAGACGACACCAACCCCCCAGAACAAACAAAAGGAACCGCTGATTCTGATTTCAAAATAACTATGGATGATTGGAAAAAAACCGAGTGGGGAACAACACTCTTCGCCGACAATCACACATCAGGAAAGCCAAGGATTGTAGAAGTGAACATGAAAGGCGAGATAATCTGGGAATACAAAATCCCGCAAGCCCTTACAGGGTACACTAACCCAGGATTTGACGCAGAAGTCTTGCCAAGCAACAACGTTTTGTTTTTGCTTCCAAGAAACGGAGTATATGAAATAAATAGAAAAGGCGAAACAGTTTGGTCTTTTAAAGACTCTAAAGTTTCCCACGACGCGGACAGACTCGCGAACGGAAACACTCTCATCGCCTACGGCGCGATGGACAAACCTGAAGACATGCAAGTAAGGGAAATCGACAAGAGCGGCAAAATTGTCTGGTCATGGAAAGCGAACGATTATTTCAACACTCCAGAATACAGATCTATTAATTCAGAAGGATGGACACACACTAATGGCGTTGAGCGCCTTGCAAATGGGAACACAAGAATATCCTTGAGAAATTTTAATTTTATCGTAGAAGTAGACAAAACTGGAAAAATCGTAAAGAAAATCGGCGAGGGCCTGCTCACAGAACAACACGACCCTGAAACGCTATCAAACGGAAACATGATTCTCGCAGACCACGCAAAGCCCCAGTCAATAATGGAGCTTGACACTAATAACAAAATCGTGTGGCAATTCATGATGACAGATGTCACTGATTTCCCTGCGCGAGATGCTGACAGGCTCCCTAACGGCAACACGCTAATTACTACTTCAAGAAGGCTCATTGAAGTAACGCCCGGCAAAAAGATTGTTTGGGAACTAAAGCTCACCACCGCAGCATTCACACAACAAGAATCTGCTTCGCTCGGGTTCTTTAAGGCACAAAGAATATTGGCAAATAGTGCCGCCACCCAGCCTGATGACGATTCAACTAGTGATACTGAAACTGAAGTAAAATTTGAAGGCAAATACATAGATGTTCACGCTCACGTGGTTCTCCAAGACATGACGCTTGAAGAAATAATACAGGGCATGGACAATGAAGGAATAGATACAATGGTGATAATGGAAGCGCCCACAAAGATTTACGAGGGACTCCCTCAATCATATTTTGGAATCCCCGCTGCGGCGGAAACATACCCCGATAGGTTTGTAACTCTATACGGCGGGGAGGCAATCACTCTGCTTGACACTGTAGTAGAAAGAGGAAGCCACACTGACGCCGAAGAAGCAAATTACAAAACCCTCCTTGACGATGCAATGAAGACAGGAAAGTACAAAGGCTTTGGAGAAATAGCGCTGAGGCATGTAGGCATCAGCGGAAGTGATGGAGCCAATATTACAGTCCCTGGCGATCACCCCTGGATGCTTATCCTTGCGGATGTCGCGGCAAAATATGATACGCCTATAGATATACACCTGGATATTGAATCAGGAGAAAATGGAATCGCTGGTCTTGAAAAACTTTTAGACCACAACACAAATGCAAAAATAATCTGGTCACATCTCGCATGGTCAAGAACAAATTTTACATCCGCCGCCGCCGAGCAAATGAGAACCCTTTTAGAAAAACACCCTAATCTTTACTCAAGCATAAAAATACAATCCGATGTAGCTTTCCTTGATTCTTCAGATAACATCGAACCCGAATGGATGCAATTGTTCAAGGATTACCCAGACCGATTCATGATTGGAAGCGACATAAAACCTGCACAAAGATCGCAGGACTGGATGTTTGTAGCAAACCACCGAGACTTTTTAGCACAACTACCTTCAAATATCCTTAAGCCCATTGAAAGAGAAAACGCAATCAGACTTTACAAAATAAAAGAATAAATATTAAGGCGTATCAACAGTGATTGAAAACTTCTGTAACCCTTTCTCAGTATACCAATCTACAAGCCATATATCTGCTGTGTGAGATCCTTTCTGGAGAGCCCATTCAAAAGGCACATGATACGTCCACTTGCCCGGATTTATCCAGCCATACTCCCAATAACCCCAATCTTCCTCAGTCCCGCTAACTATCTCGGCAGGATCTCCAAGTGCAAGAGGGAGGGAAGGATTTTGCATATCCCCATCAATAACAATCCGATAATATGCGGGGAACGCAAGGTCGCCCGTATTTTCAACTTCGATTGCGATTGAAGTTGGTTCATACCCTAAGGAGTGGTTCTCTTTCCAGCCGTCAATTGATGCGTCGATAATGGAAACTTCTGGGCCCTCGAAAGAAAAGTTTCTGTCAAAAAGCACGGTGTCTTCAGAAGAAGATCCTGGCGGGCCAAGTACTTGGAACTGGTAATCACCTTTCAGCGAATAAGCCACTTGAATCCACCCATACCCTGTAGGCTTAATGAATTCATATATTACTTTTCCATTAGGCTGCGTGAGAGAAACATAAAATTCGTCTTCAGTCATATTTGTAGAATAATAAAATTCGAAAGCGAGTATCCTGCGCGTCTTGTCATCAGGGCTAGTGATCACATTCATGTCCCAGCTTTTCAACTCAAAAGTAATTGCGGGAGGAATAATTATGCCGCCGCCATTATTTCCTGAATAATTGGTGTCATCAGGCTGCACAACAATATTGTTTGTGTCATCAAGAGATCCGTTTCCTGTTAAGGTGCATCCGAAAAGTGCCATAGACAAGGCAACTAAAACGAACACAAATGTAATCTGTTTCATTCACACTATAGACGCTTTTCCCATTAATAATGATTCTGCAGGCAAGAAAACCAGGGGCGCACACCCCAAAAAAATCCAATTAATAAACACTTATCCCCTAACAATTATTCATGAAAACTGTAAGCGAACTTGATCAGATAAACGCGAGCATCAAAAAAGCGAACAAGAACGTTTACTCATTACTCTCAAAAAGAGGTCAGGAATCTTATTTTCCTAGCGGCGGAATACTCCTGCAGGCCGCGGATGCGCAAGGCAAAAAAATAAACGCAACAATAGGGATTGCGCTTAATGATGACACCACTCCGGCAAGTCTTAAGCCGATAAGGGACCTAATCAACATGGAGCCAAAAGACTACTTGCCTTACGTTTCAAGCTATGGCAAGAGCGAACTAAGAAGCATCTGGGCGAAGAAAATAAGACTAAAAAATCCATTACTCAAAAATGAAATCAGCACTCCGGTAGTCACAGCTTCTCTTTCGCATGCAATAAACCTTTGCGGATATTTATTCATTGAAAAGGGCGATGAGGTAATAATGCCCCACTTGTTTTGGGAGAACTACACCGCACTCCTTGTGAGGGGATATGAAGGAAAGATAAAAACATTTAACACTTTCAAGAACGGCGGATTTGACATCAAAGCAATGAAAAAGGCTCTCGCCGGAAAGAAATCTAAGAAAATAATATTCCTAAACTTTCCAAATAATCCTACAGGGTACACCCCTACGATAAAAGAGGCCGACCAAATACTCGCCGCAATAAAAGAAGCCGCCGATAAGGGCTCAAACATTGTCGCAATAGTTGATGACGCATATTTCGGACTTGTATACAAGGAAGATGTGTATGAAGAATCGCTTTTTGCAAAACTCTCAAACCTAAGTGAAAAAGTGCTTGCGGTGAAGGTTGACGGACCAACCAAAGAAGATTATGCATGGGGGCTTAGAATTGGATTCATGACCTTTGGAACAAAAAATGGAAACAAGGAACTCTACGCGGCGCTTGAGAACAAGACCGCCGGCGGAGTGAGAGGGACCGTTTCAAACGCGGCGAACTTGTCACAGACAATACTTGTGAAAGCTTACTCCTCAATTGATTATGATGAAGAAAAAGCGAAGAAATACACCATGCTCAAAGAAAGATTTGAAACAACCGAAAAAGTACTGGAGAACAAGAAATTTGAAAAATACTTTACGCCCCTCCCCCACAACTCCGGATACTTCATGTGCATAGAGCTAAAGAAACTCGATGCGGAAAGTGTCAGAAAAAAACTATTAGAAAAATACTCCACAGGGGTAGTGTCCCAAGGAAAAATAGTCAGGATCGCTTTTTCCGCAGTGAAAAAAGATCTTATACCCGAACTCTTTGAAAATATCTATTTAGCGTGCGTCGAGCTCTCAAAATAAGCCCAAACTCAGCTTTTTCAGTCGAGTAGCGGCCCGCAATGGGACCTACGGCGAGGCTCTTTAAGAGAATTTAATAAGCCTTCCATGAGGATTGTTTTTTATGAAAGACTTAATCGTAAGGGGAGCGAGAGAACACAACCTCAAGAACGTGAACATTACTCTCCCAAGGGACAAATTCATTGTCATCACAGGCTTAAGCGGATCGGGAAAATCCACGCTCGCGTTTGACACAATCTACGCCGAGGGCCAGAGAAGATACGTAGAATCCCTAAGCGCTTACGCCCGCCAATTCATAGGACTCATGAGCAAGCCCGATGTAGATTCAATAGAAGGACTTTCGCCTGCGATATCAATCGAGCAAAAATCAACTTCGAACAATCCAAGATCCACAGTAGGAACTGTTACAGAAATTTATGATTATTTAAGGCTCT
>JBBSVX010000036.1:0-3816 GCA_038046585.1 archaeon | reverse complement strand
AAGTATATTATAGTGCTGCCTTTTCTTACTTTTCCGCGATCAGCATATTTTAGCAGGTAGTGCACAGTGGATTTTGGTATTCCTGTTACTTTTTCTATTTCTCTTATGCTTTGGTAGTCTTTTCGTAGTTCGTTTATCTGCTGTATTTTTTCAAGTGAAAGGTCAAGCGCTCTTCCTCTTCTTTTCTCAAGGATTATTCCAATTCCCTTGTCCTTTAGCTTTTGCTGTGCTTTTCTTGGAAGTCTTTTGAGGCAGGAATTTGAGAGAGTTATCTTAGTTATTGGGAATTTGCTTAGGAGCGCATCAAGTTTTTCTTTTTTTATCGGCCTTACCAAATGTATTTCAGTGGTGTCCCTTGGGACTTTTTCAATTTCCGTTTTTTCAGTCACTGCAATTTTCATTTAGACCACAATTTTTTCTTCACTTTTTTTACTATTCCTTTTCCTGGAAACTTTTTGAGGAGTTTCTTTCCTATCTTAGGAATCTTCCTATTTATCTTCTTTGCTATGTGCGGCTTTCGGATGCTTTTGAACACTCTTTTTTGGGTCATGTACTTTAATCCTTCAAAGAGTTCTTTATTTTTCATTTTGTCTACGGGTTTCGAGCGGTAAATATTCGGTCCGGCCCATTTTATTTCCCTGTTCTTTATCATCCTTAAAAAGTCTTCTTCATTTCTTGGCGTTTTTTCAAGTTCTACTATTGCAGTGCCTATTGTGCGCGGATAGTGGGCATCGCTTCCTGCTGTTATGAAACTGGTTGACTGCCCGAAAATAATTCCTTTTCTTACTCTTTCAAGTGTTTCAAGCGAGAGATCTTCAAGTCTTTTTTTTAGATTGCGGCTTGGTTTTGAAACAAGGGTGACTTTTGCGACCTTGTTATTTTCCAGGAAGTCAAAAAGATTGTACATCTTATTTATCCAATTGGTTTCAAACACAAGACTGTTTGCGGAGCCCAGCATTCCATTGTAATATTCCGCTCCCGCTCCGTATTTTTTTACAAGTTGTTTGCTTTTTTTCTCGCCAAGTATTTCGCAAGTGGAATCTGTCTTGTATCCATAGGGGTGTGCAAAACTTGCGACAAGATTGTGTTTTTTTGCAGCCGCGAGTGCTTTTTCAATCGGAACATTAATTTTCAAAAGTTCCTTAACCGAATATATTGACGAGTCTTTTCCATAAACTACAAGATGGCCTGCTGTTGTCTTCGCTTCAATCCCTGGGATAAGTATTATTCCCTTGTGTTTTATTCGTGCGAGTTTTTCGTAGGCTTCTTTTGGTTTATACTCGGCATGCTCCGTGATCGCTATCACCGCGAGTTTCTTTTGTTTTGCCGCTTTCCACCAGTCTTGCGGCTTGATTTTCTTTTCATTCAAGTGCGTATGCATGTCTGCAAGGATTGGTTTTGCTTTGCTAGGCATAGAATAATTTTCTCTGCTTCCCTTTAAAAACCTCTTTTTGTTGGACATTTTTGATATTCTTCTGGCTTGCCCGTAAGTTATTATTAAATATCACTTAAATCCTCTATTTCATCAATATGGCAAAGATAGTTTCTGGCTTGCCAGATATTGAAGGTTTAGATGGTTCCCAAAAATCCATCTATGAGTTTGTACTTGAAAAGTGGCCAACAACTCCTCTTGAGGTTGCAGAAAATTTCAATGAGCGCGCAACTACTCGCGAAGGAAAAAGGCGTTTAAGCACAAAGTACGCCTATCACTTGAAAAAACTTGTATCAAAGCGTCTGATAATAATGAAAAAAGCGGGGAATTCAATCATAGTTTGGCCTTTTGTGGTTGAGAAGTATCGTGTGATCCACGACATGCTTAACGACAGGCGTGCATCAAAGAACCCTCTTGAGTTTATCGATTCTGGTTTAGTAAAATCAAAAAGAAAGACGGTGGGCATGAATGCTTAACTCTTTTTTTGACAAATATATTTTTACTAACACTCTCAAATATACTCACAATAATTTTTATCTTGTAGATATCCCGTTTGCAATGGTTCCTATTGATGTGCTACTAGAGCTTTGCGTTTTGGAAGATACTCAACAAAGAAAAAAGATTTATTCCTCAATAAAGTCTTCTACTAAATCAAAGCTTTTGCCTAGAATGAGCGGGTTTACCCACGAACGCGAAAAAGAGATTTTACTCTTAAAGACTTTTCTTTCGGCTTCAGGGTGGGGTAGCATTGACATAATAGACATGCATTTTGATTCAAAGCGCGCCATAGTTGTTGTTGAAAATTCTCCTTTTGCAAATCAATTGAGGGGCAAATCTAAATTTCCTGTGGATGTTTTTATGAGGGGTATTTTGGCCGGCGCATTTTCAGTATTCTTCAAGGAAGATGTTGATTGTGTGGAAGCTGAGTGCTTTGCGAGCGGCGGAGAAAGATGCAAATTTATTGTCAAGCCCATAGCTGAATTTGATTTGACAAGCAATTTAGTTAAGGATCAGCTTTTCTTGGGCGGGTTATAAGTTCTTTTGCCAACACGGCAAAATGTTATTTCTCAAATTTTATTTCAGTCTTGCCCATCATATAAGGCTGGAGAGCTTTAGGTATTCTGATAGTGCCTTCCTTTGTCTGGTGGTTTTCAATTATCGCTCTTAGCATCCTAGGTATTGCAACTTCTGTTGCGTTAAGCGTGTGAACAAACTCTTTGTCTCCGCTTGGTTTTCTGTATTTTATGTTTAGTCTTGTAGCTTGGTAAGTAGTGCAATTGGACAATGAGTGTGTTTCAAAGTACTTGCCTTCTCTAGGGGACCATGATTCAATATCATACTTCTTTGCGGCGACAGTTCCTATATCTCCTGTGCAAATCAATACGACTCTATAAGGTATTTCCAGTCCTTGGCAAAGTTCTTCAGCGTTTTTTACTATTTCTTCGTGCCATTTGTTGCTCTCTTCGGGCTTGCAGAACACTATCTGTTCTACTTTGTCGAATTGGTGCAATCTAAAGAGCCCTCTTTCGTCAAGTCCGTGTTTTCCTATTTCTTTCCTGAAATTCATCGAGTATCCTACGTGAACTAAAGGTAATTCTTTTTCGTCAATTATTTCATCCATGTACATTGCAGTTAGAGGATGTTCTGCGGTCGCTATCAGGTAGTGGTCTTCCCCCTCTATTTTGTACATCACGTTTTCAAAATCGGCCAAGTCCGTTACTCCTTCATAGGCTTTTCTGTTCA
Source organism: archaeon (assembly GCA_038046585.1). Taxonomy (GTDB): domain Archaea; phylum Iainarchaeota; class Iainarchaeia; order Iainarchaeales; family JAAZKV01; genus JAAZKV01. The sequence continues at coordinate 641 of JBBSVX010000036.1, read as the reverse complement.
TCATGAATGGCGGGATTATTAGTTTGAATCCTTTTCTTGCGAGTTTTTCTGTTGCGTAATTTAGTATTGCGAGGTTGAGCAGTGCAAGATCTCCCTTTAACGCATAGAATCCTTCGCCGGCTATTTTTACTGCACGATCAAATTCTGCAAGTCCAAGTTGTGTTGCAAGTTGTCCGTGGTGCTTTACATCAAAATCTTTCTTTTTCGTGTCACCCCAGCTTCTAACCACGACATTATCTTCTCCGCTTGCCCCATAAGGCACATCGTCAGTAAGCATGTTTGGGATGTTCATGAGCATTTTTTTGTTTTCTTGTTCGAGGAGTTTTGATTTTTCCTCTTTCTCTTTTAGTTCTTGGGGGATTTGTTTTGCTTTTGCCATTAGTGCAGTTGTATCTTGACCTTTTGTTTTTGCGTTTTTTATCTCATCAGTAACCTTGTTCTTTTGTGCCCTGATATCATCTACTTCTTGCTTAAGTTTTCTCCATTCAGAATCAGATTTCGCCCACTTCTCAAGTTTTTCTATTACTTCAGGCTGCTGTCTCTTTGCGAGGTTCGCCTTTACCAAATCGTAATTCGCTCGGATAACTTGAGGATCTATCATAATAACACTGCCTTTCCTATTGATAACTATTCATAAACAA
>JBBSVX010000035.1:0-10644 GCA_038046585.1 archaeon | reverse complement strand
GCCTGATGGGTGACCCTTATGCATTTTTTCTCCGATTGTGTGGGGGGCGTGATCAGTTTCTATCCAATCAATCTTTCCTTCCTTAAGTGCTTTCCTCATCGCTTCGACATCAGCGGTGCTTCGTAGCGGCGGATTCATTTTGTAAAGAAGACCTTCTCTGTTTTTCATCATCTCGTCACTCCAAAGCAAATGGTGTGGAGTCACTCCGCAAGTAATCCTAAGCCCGCCAGCTTTTCTCGCTTTCTCTATGAGTTCGATGGATTCTTTGCATGAGACGTGGCAGATGTGTAAGGTGCCCTTAAAACTCGCTTCCTTTGCGAACATTATTTGATCCTTTATTGATTCAACTTCTGAAATATTAGGCCTTGCGAGCACGTGAGTGATTGGTTCGCTAGGATTGAACAAGTCTTTTATGAGCGCTTCTTTTTCGCAGTGAACAGCAAGCACCCCATTGTATCCTGCTTTTGCAAGTGTCGAGTAAACCTTTCGCTGGTCATCTTCGCTAATTATCTGTAAGGTGCCGGTTGATTTGCCTGCAAACATTTTTATCCCAATGACTTCCTTCATTTCTTTTACGAGCCGTGCAGCTTCTTTTAACTGGTCTTCATTCGCGGTTGCGCCGATGTATAAAAAATATCTTCCCTTTTCAGCAGGGGGAACAAGCATAAGTCTCTTTTTTACATCCTGTTCAGTAAGTATCGGTTTGAGGGTGTTAGGCATGTCAAATACTATTGTGACTCCTTCTTCTTTTGCAACTGCAAGTCCGTGGGAAATAGTTTCCTTATGCTCCTGACCTTCATCTCTAAAGTGGACATGCGGATCTATTCTTTTCACATTTGCTTGCACCATTTCACTCAACCTCTTTTCTGTTTATGAATGGTCCATCAACGCATATTCTTTTTCCTGATTTTGATGCGCACGCTCCGCACACGCCTATGCCGCATTTTGTAACATAATCAATTGCGCAGTAGATGTTTTCTTTTGAAGCATATTTCTCTTCTATTTTTAGAACCGCATTTATCATTGGTTCCGGTCCGCAGTTGAAGAACACGAGTTTATCTTTTCCTTTGCTGGCGCTGTCAATTTCCCTAAGCCTCTTTTCAAGTATGTCGGTTACAAATCCTTTCTGTCCTTCGCTTCCATCGTTCGTTGATAAGTGGACTGTTGCACATTTTTTGAGTTCATCTATATAGAAGAGGTGTTGCTTGTCTCTCGCTCCAAAGAATGCCTCGGTGTTTTTGCTATCCAGCTCCTTTGCGAACTGATAGAGTGCGGCTATTCCGCATCCTCCGCCGACAAGTATCGCTTTCTCGTTTTTTCCAAGTTTGACTTCTTTTCCATAAGGTCCCCTAAAATATACTTCTGCTCCTTTTTCCAAGCCAAGGAGTTTTTCTGTCAAACAACCCCTTTTTTGGATGAACATCTTCAAGGGATTGTTGTCAAGAACCGAAAAAGGTTTTTCTCCGACTTCAGGGATCCAGGCAAAAACAAATTGCCCCGGTTTTATCTTAATATTTTTGTCAAAAGTGAGAATTGCTAAGTCATCTGCAAGTACTTGTTTTTCAACAAGTTTGTATTTTCCAAAATTCATGTCAATTTTCTTTAGCAACCTTTCCGCTTTGTTCGTTCTTTTTTCCATATCTTTTGCGAGTGCTGCAAAATATTTTTTCATTTCTTCAGAATCCATTCCTGCGAGTGCCGAACCGACACCAAGTATGCTCGCGCCTGCTTTATTATATTCAGTGGCATCTTGCGCGCAACTTATCCCCCCGCACCCAATAATTGGGACTTTTTGTCCAACAGCATCTGATATTTCTTTTACGCATTTTAGTCCTATCGCTAGCACTCCTCTTCCGGACATCCCGCCTTTTTTGTTTGTGAGTATCGGCAACCCGTCATGAGTGTAATATCCTGGGCCCACAGTGTTGATTGCGCATATAGCATCAGCCCCTCCTTCGACAGCGGCTTTTGCTATCTCTCCGATTTTTTCTGTGTTAGGGGTGAGTTTTGGTACCACTGGCACTTTCACGGCTTTTTTTACCGCCATAACAATTTCCTTTACCATTAGTGGGTCCTGTCCTATTGCCATTCCATATCCTTTTGCGTGCGGGCAGGAAAGGTTGAGTTCGAGCGCATCAGCATAAGGTTCAAGGATTTTTGTAACCTTTACAAAATCATCTGCGTTTGCGCCAAAGATTGACACGAGTAAGAATCTGTCCTTGGGGAGTTTTGGTTTTATTTCGGCAAGTTGCTTTGCGGCTTCTTCTGCACCCGGGTTTGTGAGACCTACCGCGTTTACAAAACAGCCTGGGGCGTACTGCGTAATTATTGGTTCCCTATTTCCCAACTTTTTTTCAGGACCGATACTTTTTGTAGTCAGTACTCCTATTTCCGGAATTTCATTCGCAATCTTTTCAATGATTTTTGCGTTCGTGGTCACTATTCCGGAAGGAATAGTGAACGGGCCTGAAATAGTTTTTCCAAGGAAGGAGTATTTTGTTGCCATGTGAATGCCTTTAGAGAAGTTTTATCTTTTCAACTCCAAATTCATTAAATTCGGCTTCAATCGCTTTTGCAATATCAACTCCTGGTAAGAGTTTTTTATACATGATTGGCAGCATTTCTAGCGCAGTGCTCATGTTGTAGAACTTTGCACCTTTCTTTTCTATTGCTTCCTTTACGCTCAACTTATCATCCCTTTTCTCCATTCTGTTTGTGAGACTAATTACGCCCACAACTTCTATTCCAGCTTCTTTTAATCCGTCAAGGGTCGTTATGAGCGAGCCTCCGGTGGTCGTCACATCTTCAATAACAACTACTTTTCCTTTAGGGACTCCGACAAAGAACTTGTCTTTTGGCGCTCCGTGGTCTTTTGGCGTTGCTCTCCCCATTGCGAGAACGTGGCTTCCTTTGGCGTAAGCTCCTGAGCTTTTCGCGTATTTGTATTGAGTAATCACTCCGAGTTTTGTAGCTCCTTCTGGAACGCCGTAGAAAGTATCTGCGTTCAAGCCAACGCTCTTTGCAAATTCGATTAAGTAATCTGCAAGCTTATCTGTGAGGTAAACATCTTCCACTACGTTTCTCCAGTTCGCATAGAAATTGGATTTTCTCCCTGATTTTAGTGTTATAGGATCTTTGAAGAATCCGTAAACTCCGCTTTCCTCTATGAACTTGTTGAATTCTTTCTGATCAAAAGCCATTTTTCCCCACCTTCTTTTGATAATTCTTGGCGGCGAAGCTTTTTTATTTAAGCGCTGAGGGGCGCAAATTCGCTTTTGAGCCAAAAATAGTGTTGTTTTGAAGTTATCTTGAAAAAGCCGCAGGGTTTCCTGAAGTCACTGGTATTGATTCGCCTGTTACTTTTTCGCAAAGATCCGAACAAAGGAAAAGCATCATGTGCGCGACATCAGCATAAGTGATTTCCTTTCGTAGCGAAGTCCTGCTGACATAATGGTCTATTACAAGTTTTCGTATGTCGGGGTCAAGTTTTTGTCCGCCAATCCTAGAGTCTTTTTCTTTCACAAGTCCCTTGTAGATGGCTTTCTTCTCAAAGTATTTCTGGTTCCATATTCCTGAGTCGATTCCTGCTTCTTCGTTTCCAAAAAGATCTCCAGGGAGTATTGCGTTCACTCTAATGTTGTGTTTTCCTAGATCAGTGGCCCATAAGCGTACCATCATGCAATCCGCTTCCTTTGATGTTCCATATAATGATGTGGCTTCGGATATTCCTCTCGCGGATGCGGAAGAAATATTAATGATGCATCCGGTACTGGTCTTTTTTTCTGCGATTGATTTAATCATGAGTTTTGATGCGATATTTGCGTTAAGGAAATATCCGTTGATGTTTATGTCGTTGCTGAGCTTTATGTCGTGCGCAGAGACTTCATTGATTGATCCGAGCTTTGCTATTCCTGCGCAATTAATGAGTCCGTCAAGGCGCCCGTATTCGTTTACAAGCGCAGAATATGCTTTCTCAAGCTGCGCATCGTCGCTTACAGATGCGACCATCACAAATGTTGTGTCTTTGCCGTAGTTCTCGTCAAGCTCTTGCTTGAGCTTTGTTATTGCTGTTTCGTTGATATCAAGCAAACCAACTTTTGCTCCGGAGAAAGCGAGCGACAGGGATAATGCTTTGCCTAAGCCAGAACCAGCGCCTGTAACTACAAACACTTTTCCCTTAAGCGAGTTATGAAACATTTCGCTGAGGTTTAGCTTGTTGGTATTTTTTGCTGCCATTGTATTATGCAATATTGGAAGGGTTAAAATGGCTTTCTGGCCAATCATTTCGGGAAAGATTATATACGTCAGGAGCACATCTATTTCATGAAAACTCGCGCGCAAGGAACAATTGAGTATCTGGTAATCATCGCGGTAATCGTCATCATCGGACTTGTCGTGGTGAGTCTTGTGACTTCTACTTTTGACGCTTCTTCTTCAGGGGTTGCTTCGACCTCATCGCAGCTTAGCACACTGTCGGGGCCTATTGCCGTTTTGGACGCAGTGGTTGACGAAAATGGGGTTGGGTATTTGCGGCTTCAAAATAATTCCGGGGAGGTCACAAGTATTACAAAGATAACTGTCGGCGGAAAGGATGTAACTCCTAAAGACAATACTTCACAATCAGGCGACGCGCAAGGATTTGTACTTGATGAGGTTGATTCGGGGACCTGTAGCTGCAAAGGTTTTGCGGGTCAGAAGATAATATGCCTTGTCGTGATAAGCAGGCAGTCTTCGTTTGGCATTTCCAAAGAAAGTTATTCAATAAATATCTCTGTTGATTGCATTGAAAATATCCAAATTTCAAATACGGGTTCAACAGTGCAGCCAAAAATTCAGGCTGTGTGTGGTGACTCGAACGGGCTTTCATTTTCTCTAGCCCCTTCTTTAGGTTTGTGCCAAAAAGGCTCGGCTTCAAACCTTGCGATAAGTTCAGCATATTTTGATTGGAACTGTTACGGAGATTTGGCTTCTGCTTCATGCAAAGCCCCAAGGCTTCTAGGTGCAGGAACCCTTGGTGATCCGAAAATGATTTGCGCTTGTCCTGAATTGCAAGCGATTGGGGATTACTCCAGCCAATCTTTCAAATTGTGCAAAGATATTGACTGTTATGCTGATACACGTGCAGGTGGAGTTCTTTACAATTCCGGCGCAGGCTTTGATCCGTTTATCGGCTTTAGCGGAAACTTTGATGGCAATGGCCGTGTTATAAGCGGCCTTATGATTAACCGCCCCTTGGAAATTCAGGTCGCGCTTTTTGGTCATGCACTCCATGCGACAATAAGCAATGTCGGAGTTGAAGATGTAAATGTCATTGGAGGAAGCAGTTTTGTTGCCGGACTTATAGGGTACAATGATGCATCAACTGTGTCCGCTTCGCATGTTACCGGAAAAATTAATGCAATCAACGGAACAAGAGTGGGCGGACTTGTTGGGTATGACTCATATTCGGGAGGTAGTTTTACAGGAAACATTACTGATTGTTATTCTTCTGCTGATGTGAATGCGAGCGGATATGTCGGTGGCCTTGTGGGTTTCATGGAGTATGGCCCAACTATTTCTCGCTCATATTCTTCAGGAGATGTGAATGGAACAGCAAGTCGCGTAGGGGGTCTTGTGGGAGATAATCATGCCGGCACAATAACTAATTGTTATGCTACTGGTGATGTTACTGGGGCTCACACGGTGGGCGGACTTGTTGGGGATGCCTATGCTTCTTCAGCATATACTTACAACTCTTATGCGACTGGAAAAGTCACAAGCACTGACACTTCCACGTACAGCTACGCTGGGGGGCTTATTGGAAGAATGTCAGGATATCCCTCTGTCGCAAGGTGTTTTTCCACCGGAAGCGTGACGGCGTATTATCCGTCTGGCTGGGTTGGGGGCCTAACTTCGGAGAACGGAGCATACTTGTCACTTTCGAACGATTACTGGTTTGATAATTTGGGGGACAGCGCAATTAATTGCTTCAATAACGGAAATACCAATTGCACAAAGATAGATGGCTCTAACGGCGGCATGCCTTGGTTTTATTATGATACAAACGGTCCGATGTCTTTATGGGGCACATGGTCAAATGTTTCCGGGACACAGTGGCGCACCGCGGACAATGTGTGGAGCATTTGCCGAGGAACAATCCTTCCATGGCTCACTTGGGAAAACAGGACTTGCTAGGCAAAATAATCTTGCTTCTTCAAACTCCCAATTACATTTATTAACCTTTTTTCTCTGATTCTAGCATTAACTGGTGAGAAAAGGGCTTATTTTAGAAAAATGATTGATGAGCCTTAGCCACGAAAGAATTGATTTTACTTGGAGGAATCTACATGGTGAGCAAAGAAAAATACGTGTATATGTTTGAAGAAGGAGACAAGAGCATGAAGATGCTGCTTGGAGGAAAAGGAGCAAATTTGGCAGATATGACAAAGATAGGATTGCCAGTTCCTTACGGATTCACAATTACTACGGATGTGTGTAAGGCTTATTACGCAAACGGTAAAAAGCACTCTCCCCTCCTTGATGAACAGATGATGGTTGCAGTAAAGAAACTTGAAAAAAAGACCGGCAAGAAATTCAGCGATTCAAAGAACCCGCTTTTGGTTTCAGTTAGATCCGGAGCGCCTGCATCAATGCCTGGGATGATGGACACAATCCTAAACCTCGGAATGAATGATACAGTTGTCCAGACAATAGCAAAAGCAACAAAGAACGAAAGATTCGCTTACGATTCCTACAGAAGATTCATCACAATGTTTGGAGACGTTGTAATGGAAGTAGAAAGAATGAAATTTGAACACATAATGGACGACATAAAGAAAACAAACAAAATAAAGACCGACACAGAAATGACAACTCCAATGCTAAAAGAACTTGTAGCAAAATTCAAGGAACTCTACAAGAAGGAAACAAAGGAAGAGTTCCCCCAGGATCCAATTGAGCAACTCAAAAGATCAAGAGACGCAGTTTTCAGATCATGGATGAATGATAGAGCAATAGTGTACAGAAGATTAAACAGCGTTCCAAGCGATTGGGGCACTGCAGTTAACGTACAGGAAATGGTTTTCGGAAACATGGGAGAGACTAGCGGAACAGGAGTAGCTTTCACTAGAAACCCAGCAACAGGAGAAAACAAGTTCTACGGGGAGTTCTTGATGAACGCTCAGGGAGAAGATGTTGTTGCAGGAATAAGAACGCCAAAGAAAGTGGAAGAGCTTGGAAAAGTTTTGCCAAAAGTTTACAAGGAACTTGTAGAAATAAGATCAAAGCTTGAAAAATCCTATAAGGACATGCAGGACTTCGAGTTCACAATAGAGCACGAAAAACTTTACATGCTTCAGACAAGAAACGGAAAAAGAACTGCTCACGCAGCAGTAAAGATAGCTGTTGATATGGCTGCAGAGAAATTGATTACAAAAGAAGAAGCTGTACTAAGAGTAGATCCAGCTTCCTTGGATCAGTTGCTCCACAAACAGTTTGATACAAAGAACAAATACACTGCACTAACAGAAGGTCTACCTGCTTCGCCAGGAGCTGCTGTAGGAAAAGTAGTGTTCAATTCAGAAGATGCTAAGATGTGGGCGGAAAAAGGAGAAAAAGTAATACTAGCAAGACTAGAAACTTCTCCTGAAGATATTGAAGGAATGCACTCGGCAGTAGGAATACTTACTGCAAGAGGGGGAATGACTTCCCACGCTGCGGTTGTTGCAAGAGGGATGGGTAAGTGCTGCGTCTCGGGATGCGACGAAATCGTAATGGATGAAAAAGGAAAGAAATTCACTTGTAAAGGAACAGTAGTAAAAGAAGGAGACATGCTTTCGCTCAACGGCAGTACTGGCCACGTAATAGTTGGCGTAGTTCCGGTTGTAGAACCAACTCTCTCAGGAGACTTTGGAGTATTAATGTCTTGGGCTGACGGATTTAGAACGCTCAAAGTAAGGACAAACGCGGATACCCCTCATGACGCAAAAGTTGCAAGAAATTTTGGCGCAGAAGGAATAGGGTTAGTTAGAACCGAGCACATGTTCTTTGAAGCCACGAGAATAAAGGCAGTAAGAGAAATGATTCTCGCAAAAGACACTGATGGAAGAAAGAAGGCGCTCGCAAAAATAGAGCCTTTCCAGAGGGAAGACTTTGAAGGAATTTTCCAAGAGATGAACGGCTTGCCTGTTATTATCAGAATGCTTGATCCGCCTCTCCACGAGTTCCTGCCAAAGCATGACCAAGTGAAGGAAATAGAAGAGCTCGCAACTGAACTCAACACAACTCCAAAGGAAATAAACGAAACAATAGTTGCACTCCACGAATTCAATCCTATGCTTGGATTTAGAGGGTGCAGACTTGCAGTAGTTTATCCTGAAATAATGGAGATGCAAATAAGAGCAATATTCGCTGCGGCACTAAATGTTACAAAGAAAGGAATAAAGGCTCTGCCTGAAATAGAAGTTCCTATTGTTGGAAACGTGAAAGAATACAAACCTCTCGCGGATTTGACTCATAGAATAGCAAAAGAAATGGGTGCGAAAGGAAAGATTCACTACACTGTTGGAACAATGATTGAAGTTCCAAGAGCCGCACTCACAGCGGATCTGCTTGCAAAAGAAGCAGAGTTCATGTCATTTGGAACAAACGATTTGACCCAGATGACTTGCGGGTTCTCAAGAGACGACGCAGGAAAGTTCCTCGGAGTATACGTTGAGAAAGGGATCTACTCAAAAGATCCATTCACTACAATAGATCAAGAAGGAGTTGGGCTCTTGATGAAAAGCACCGTAGCTCTCGCTCGCGGAGTAAACAAGAACATAGATATAGGTATTTGCGGAGAGCACGGAGGAGACCCTGCGACAGTAGAATTCTGCCACAGAATAGGAATGAGTAACGTTTCCTGCTCGCCATACAGAGTACCAATAGCAAGACTAGCTGCTGCACACGCTGCACTTAAGGAAAAGATGGCTGCCAAGGCAAAAGCTCCCGCTGCGGCGAAGGCAAAAAAGAAATAATTAACTATTTTATTGGGGGAAAATTCCCCCAATCTCATTTTTTTAAAATCCAAAACCTTTCTTTCTATATAAAAACTTTTAGATGAGTGTTTGTCTCTATGGACAGCGTAACAAGGAAGGTTTTTCCTAACGGTTTAAGGGCAGTTTTTCTAAAAAAGCCGATTTCTTCAGTTTCAATAGTTGTTTCGGTTGGCGTAGGGTTTTTGGATGAGAAAAAGGGGCACGTTGGGATAAGCCATCTTTTGGAGCACATGCTTTTTGATGGAACAAAAAAATGGAAAAGCGAATTTATGTTCAATGACGCAGCCGAACAGTTAGGGGGGAATATTAATGGTAGCACTGAAGAGTATTTCACTTCTTTCGAGATAAGGGTTGCTGAAGAGAATTTTTCTGAAGCGGTTGAACTTTTGTCAGATTTGATACAACACCCGCTACTTTTAGCTAAAGATATTAAAAAAGAAAAAAAAGTTATTGAAGCGGAGCTTTTGGCAAGAAAAGACTTTTTGAAAAAGAATCCTGTGAAGGCGGTTCTATATAGATATATTGATGGTTTTGATCCGATAAAATATTTGGACGAAGAGCTTAAGGAGCTTGATTCGCTTGACGAAAAAAAAGTGAAGAGTTATTACACTACTAATTATTACCCGAAAAACATGGCGATTGGAATCGTTGGCGGAATGGGCGACCCATTTCCTGTTTTGGAAAAATTGTTTTGCCAAAAAAGCGAATCTACTTTGAACAGGGCTCTTCCGTCCTATTCGCCCCCCAAAAAAGCGATTGAAAAGGTAACCGATATTGACAAACTTTCAAGCACATATTTTTGCTGGTTCGGGCCGGGATTCTTTGACGAAGAGAGCGCTGTTTTTGAAGTGTGTGCAAAAATCCTGTCTAAAGGAGAAAACGGGATTGTAAAAGAGATTCGTTTCGAGCAAGGGCTAGTGTATGAGATAGATGCATCAGTTCATTCAGATGAAAGAAAAGGGGTGTTTGTTGTAAGCGCAAAAACTTCGAAAAAGAATGTGAAAAAAGTGCAAAAAATAGTTTTGGAGAAAGTAAAATTGCTTACGAACGTTTCAGAGAGTGAAGTTGAGAAAGCCAAGAAGAGCGTGCTTGCCGAGAACATCCTGGAAATGGAAGAATATATTGAAGTAGCAAGGGTAGTATCAAATTTTGAGCTTTACAACAAAAAGACCCCCTACGAGGGTTATTTTGAGAAAATAAAATCCATCACTTTGGGCGATGTTAAGGCTTTTGCCAAAAAGTGCTTTGGGGACGATTATGTGCTGATTTCTTCAAAGGAAAAAAAGCTAAAATGCTGATATTTAGGCGAATTCCATAAGCTTTTATTTTCTGGCTGGGGAGTAATTTGTATTAATCAGCGTCACTGAGCAAAGCGAAGTGGCGCACGTCCGAGCAAAAGTAGAAACTTTTGCTGGACCCGTGAAACAAAGTTTCACTCGGTCCTGAAGGGGCGAAAACCCTTCCTGCAGAGGTGGCTGAGCGGTCAAAAGCGGTGGGTTACTAACCCATTTTCCGAAAGGAAACCTGAGTTCGAATCTCGGCCTCTGCGTGCTCAGTAAAAGTAAGTACTTTTACAGGGCGGGAAAAAAGGCATTGTCAGCTTTGCTGAATGTTTTTTTGGGGATGC
>JBBSVX010000034.1:0-25480 GCA_038046585.1 archaeon | reverse complement strand
GATAGATCCGATGTATGGCGGGTCAGGGGATGAGCCGCTAAAGATAAGACGCGGATCTTATGTTATAAGAAATATTTCAGCAGCCGGAGAAGTTTATCCTAAAATATGTGTGTACTATCACGCTGGATAAGATTGTCTTGGCTTTTTGTCTTTCAAGCTTTGTAGATTAATTTATATTATTGTAAATAATGCGGTCTGCTTTCTAATATGGACTCAAGCTCGCCTATTGCTTCTTTTGTTGTTTTATATTTTATTTGATGTACCACTAAAGGATTTCCTAAAGCCATTCTTGAAACGATTAATTCTCCCTGAGGCTCCCGCCCAAAATAATCTTTAAAAAGGACTATGATAGGAATTTTGTTTTGAGACGCAATTTCAATCTCTTGGCCCAAGCCGATTGATGGGAAGCTAATTTCAGCAATCATTAACTTTGATGCTTTAATGTCCTCTACGCATTTTTTATAACAGTCAGCGGCAGTTTTGTGTTTTTCAATATAAGAGAGTCTGGAGTCATCTTTTTTTAGAGAATGCTTGGCTTTGCATAAATATTTGGTTTCGAGTAATTTTGAAAGTTCAACGATTAATTCTTTATACTCTTCAAAGAAAACGTCGGGCACATGCGTTACTGCGCTTCCAATAAAAACCTGCTTTTTGTCCCTTACTTCTTCTTTTTGAGTCATAATAAAATAAGCGGGCATAAATTTAAGTCAGTTTCTAAAAATCCCGTATTAATCTACAACGCCTGTCTCTCAGTAAGGTATTTAAGCAACAAAAATCTTTCTTGCTTTAGAAAGGTGAAAGAATGCTAGGATTCATATTGAGCAAGATGCACATGCTTATTTTTGCAATAGGAATACTTATTGTAGCGGCGATGTTTTACAACTTTATAGTGAACATGGAACTTAATACCGCCGTTTCAAACGCTGTCACCATGAGTTCTAAAGTGATAGAAGAGCAGGCTTCAGGCGACTCTCTTTGTTCATCAAAGATATCAGTCATCCCTGACAGGATTACGTACGGTGTTGGGGATATGCCTTTATTTTACGAAATGACTTTTTCAAAGCAGGTGATTGGCGACGCGAACACCCTGATTCTTTCAATAAATGAAAGAGGCCGAAAATCTATTCTAGGCGCAAGAAAAGTTCCTATGCGTGCGGGCATTGTGTTAATCGATCCCGGATTCATTGCAATGGGTCTCCCAGTTGATAACTATTATGACAAAGACAGCATTGTTCTAAATCCCAGAAAAGCCACAAAAGGAGAATTATCTTATCCGCCTAACGCATTCATTGCGGTGAAAGAAGTTGTGGGGGGTGCGGAAACGCTTTATGTAATTCCCTGCTCAACTTACAAAGATGTTGCGGGAGCGATGTCAAACTGCATTCTAAACCAGCTCGCTGTAGGGTGCTACAAATTAAAGAATACCTCTGGATTGACTTCAGACTCAGTTGTCTCAAGTTGTTTTGATGTCACAAGGCAAGTTACTACTTCAGGAGACTCAGTAAGAAATTATACTTGGAAAGAGTGCCAAGATCAGTTTTACAGTTCAAGTAGCTGACTTAAATGGAGAATGAATAAATGCAAAAAAGAAGATTTGATTTTGCGGGGAAGAAAGGGTTTTTGGGGCCGATAGGCGACGATTTGCCCTCAATGATACCAATAGTTATGTCCTTGGCTCTTTTCTTCATGGTATTTGGGGCGACATTTAGCACTTACAATACAAAAAACGCTACCATAAGACAGCAGTTTGAACTCACTTCAGTTGCAAGGGAACTCAAAGGCGATTCACTGCTTTTAAGCGTAGATCAATTTGAACAGCGCTGTAACGATGTAAAACTCAATACCTACCCCTACAGTTTTATGGCTGGAGTATATCGTGCTGATGCCGATTTGGACAGCATATTTTCTGATTTTGAAAAAGCGGGAAACGGTGAAATGGCGGAAGATAGAATCCTTTCAGACATAGATTCGCCAGATAGCGAAGGAAAATATTATTTTTGCAAATTTAAAAGATCCGGTGCAGCAGAATTTAGTTTGAAGCAAAAAAAGTATACTGTGCGATTTTATCCGATTGCAGTTCAGGTATACCAGGGCGGTAGCGGAACAACCGGCGGAACGTATTTGATTACTCCCGGACTTATGGCGATGGTGGTGTGGGGATGAAAATTTTAGATTCTTTTTCAGTATTGCGCGAAAAGAAAGCCCAGGCAGCATTGACCGATTCGATATTTTTCCTTGCAATAGTTGCGACGCTTTGCACGAGCCTCTTTTATTTTGCGATAAATTACGGCACTCAGATGGAATCACAGCTTAATTCGTTCTATTCCAGTGATTTTGCTAACGACTCGCTGAAAGTCATAAACTATGTGAATGTAATGCGAAACGGAAACAGCATATTTAGCGAGCTTGGAAGAGGCGAAACCGCAGAGTATGATTATTTGCTCGCCCTAATAAAAGAAGATTATTCCGACGATCAAGAGATCAGCCCCGAGACGAGGGATTCAATAGCTTACACGCTCCATTCGGTCTTAAGACCTTTTGATGATTCTGTAGATTACACTTATTATCTGCTCAGCGAGAGCGAAGACAAATTTTTGTTTTTGCTTATGGCTGTTCATGAGTGTGATGGCGATAAGGAAGAATGCCTTAATCCTTCAAACGCCGATAAAAAAATAAATAGAAATTATTATTACTGCGAACCAAGCAACAAGAATGTCTTGACAAAAAAAGTTTACCCCTATATCGGCAAAGTGGATTCCGCAGTAGGAAAAATAACTTTGCTTCAAAGAGTGAGCGCCGAAAAAACCGATTCGAAGATATTCATAATGGGTCTTGATGTCTGGATATCAACCGATCTTGAAGTACTGGGTCAGTTGGATGAAAAAACGCTCACACCTGATTTCAATTGTTCTTATTTGGATATAGATCTTGAATGAAATATACTTTGAATAAAATATGTTTTGAATAAAACATTCTCTAGTGAGCAAATTTCAAATAAAAAGTCTTTATGCTTTTGTCTTTGTTCCGCACTTTGGACAAGTATATTCCCCTAGGGGCGTAGCCGACTTTGCGCATGATTTACAGTAAGCGTTGCCGCACTTTGGGCAGTAAATTATCTTTTCAGCTTCTCTTTTGCACGAAGGACATTTTTGAACAGCTGACTCTTTCGCTTCCCCAAACTCCAAGTTCCCTATGTCTTCAATCTTTTCGGGGCTTGATGATGAGTCCGATCCGAAAGAATCTTCTTCAAGGCTTGCAACTTCCATTTCATCTCCGCCTTCATCGCCCATGCCAAGATCCATTTCGCTATTCTGTGAAGGTTTCTTTTTTACCTCTTCATCAGAAAGCATGTTTTTGATGTTTGCTGCAGAAGTAGCGGGGGTCTGGTTAAACGAAGGCTCTGTTCCAAGCGACAATGATTGTGATGCGATTGAATTAGTCTGGCTCTTTTTTGCTTCTTCTTTAGCTCTTCTTGATCTTCTTGAAGGCTCAAGAGCAGAGCCTGCCGGTTCCCCCTGTTTTGAAGCGAGGGCGGGGTAAAGTTCTTCTGGGCTTGTGTTTTTTAGCTGGCTATAAATGTTTTCTGCGATTTGGGCGGATTCCTGTTTTGTCGGGAGTCGCTTTTTTTCGTTCTTGAATTTCTCGACTTCCATGAGCGCAATTTTTTGTTCAAGATCCTTTTGTTCAAGCTGTTTTATTTCCTCAAGGTTTCTCTGTTTTATCAGCGCAAGGTCCTCATAATTCATGGTGGGTATTTTTGCCAGGATGTTTCTATCTGGCTGCTGGTCATCCTCTTCGGCTTGCATAAATTGCGAATTGGCACTGTCAAAGGATTGTACTCTTTCTTCTCTGGCTGATTCTGCACTCAAGTTTGGCGCCTTGCCTTCCCTATAGAATCTTTTCAGGCGTCTTGGAACATTTTCTTCTTCCATAAAATTTATCCTTTGTAGTTGGTTTCTTTTTCCGGCATTTCCTTCTCATAAAAATGGGTTTTCTCAATAATAACCTTTCTTTCTTAGTTATCCCTTAATATTACTCTTCAAGTTTCATAAGGTCTTCTTCGCTTATCTCGTCGCTTTCCTCTTCCACTTTCTTTTTTGCAGGCTTGCTCTTGGACTCTTCACCCTTGTTCATCTGCCTTGCAAATGATCTCAACCTGTCAAGGGCTTCCTGTTTCTCTTTTTGCTTGTCTTTCTGCTCAAGTTCGCTTGTGCCTCTCTTTACCTCTTTCATCATTTTCACGTCAAGCTTTAAGTCTTTTTGGGAGATTTGGTCTTTTACTTTCACGCCCCTCATTACGGGTGCGGGAGCCTGCGAAGCAAGAGGAGAATTTCTTTTTTCTTTCTCTTCTTTTGTCAAAATCCTTTCAGGGACATTGTGCCTATAACCTTCATCAGCCAAAAGCGGCGTATTGTCCACTTCGTGTCCGCTGATTCTTTTCACATACATTGTTAGCGCCAAAAAGAAACAAATTATCGGACTAAGGATGAAAAACCCCTGGTCTCCAAAAAGCATTGCGGCGCCTATTGAAGGAACAAATATCATTCCGCCAAAAAGGTATCCCCACCCGATTTTCTGTTCGCCAACGAGAGCTTGTTTATCTGGAAAGCCGAGTCTCATTACGCCGTATCCGATTGAAAAGCTCCCTAAAAGGGCCACCATATAAAGAAATATATTATACACTAAGCACACCTTTTCTCTTGAACCAAACTTCCAAAACCTTTTTTTGATTTTACTAAGTATAAGTCATTGGAAAGAGGGTGTATTTATTCCTGCCGTTATGGCGTTTGTTTTGCTGATTTGGAAAGAGCGGCTTTTTCTTGTGCGCAAAATGATTTTTAGAGGTATTTTTTCACCCAGCAACGCTTTTATATCACTTGAAACCTTTATTTCTTGGTAATAATGGAACCTAATGCTATCGCACTTGCGCTTGTAGATCTTCTCATACTTCTTGTGCCCCTCTCTTTTGTCTGCTTTATTCTTTACAAACTCCTCTCTCCTTTAAGGGAAAAAATAGCCGAGAAGTACGGTCTCTCGTGGATTAAGTCATGCATAGTTTTTAATTTTTCGATTTCTTTTATTGTAATACTTTTGTTTTATCTTTATTTCTTTTTTCTGGGTGCCGCGCTTGCCCAGCCTCAGGATCCGGAACTTGAAACCACATTTATTGAAAACATTTTGCTTATAGTTTATGATTCTGTTCGAATAATTGTTGCATCAATAATAATCGCTCTTTTTTTGCTTTTCTTCGAATTTGTTGCAAGCATGGGAATAGATTTGCAGGAGAAAAAAAAGTATGCCCCTATATTCAAGCAATTCTTGGGCGTGGCAGTTGCATGCGCAGTATTCTTGCTTTTGATGCTGTTTGTATTCGACTGGGTTCCTTTAGGGCTCTTTATATATGTCATGTACGGCTCAATACAGCCAATTCCGCTGTTAATTTGTTAATTAGAAAGGATTATATTTACTGGATTCGTGAGTTATTTAGCAGCTCATGAAAGCAATCAAAGAATGGGAAAAAAGGTTTTTGGGGAAAAAGGGTTTTGTTGATGGATAATTTTTTCAAAGGATTTGTTTTTGGGGTAATTTTCCTTGCTCTTGCTTTGTCCCAGCCCGGCTTTGCCTATGCTGCAGAGAATCCGAACGGGGCATTTTCACTATTTTTCGCCGACACAAATCCCTTAGTAGGCACTGACACTACAAGCACTGCAACTGTCACAACAAAAGACACTAATCCAAAAACCACTACTGATACGCCTGCCCCAAGCCTGTATGATAAACCTCCTGCAGCAAACACTTCAACTCCATCTACGGTTCAGCCAAAAACTTCTTCAAAAGAAGGTTCTCCTTGTTCAGTATCAAAACTTTCTCCCCAGGAAGCAAAGAACGTAATGAACTTGACAAGCGAAGGATTTGACGGAAAATCCATGAGCGACGGAAAGGATACAAACGTTCCTAATCCGGGAAGAAATCTTGACGGAACAGAGCTTAACGCAAAAGATAATGCTTCAAACAAGGCAATCAAAGTTACTCCTCCAACGCAGGCAGGCTTCGCTGACAGATTCGGATTCTTATCGGGAACAAAAATTTCTGGTCCTTTTGGAATTGGGTTAGTGATGGATGACACTCTTAGAGTTGGAAAGTGCCAGCTTTCTCCAGAACAATGCAGAATCAACGAACTCGGACTTACCTATAGGACCAGCGGAACAGGGATAGTTACAGATCTTAAAAATGCTTTAGCTTCAGGAAAAGAAGAATTAACAAAAGGTGCAATCGGCCTCACCGATGCGCAATATGAAGCGGTTAGAAATAATGTTTTTGATGACAATCAGGATTATTTCACTGCTGCAAAAAACACTCCAAACCCAGATACAATAAAAAATTCAATACTTACAAATTCCTATACTGCAAGACAAGCGACAACATGCAACAACAACCAGTGCATCATAAGCACTTACTCCGCTTTTGACAAATACTATAACGCCTGGTTCTCTTCGAACATGGTTTTGACAAACGTCGCTCCAATGTTTGTTCACAGCGCCGCAAAAATGATGGGAATCTTAGGAAGAAGATCGGTGGACGGAACAGTATTCAATAAGCTGAACAAATTGTTTGAATCAAAAAGACAGTCCATTGTTGGAATTCCGGTAGAAGCGCTAGGCCAGTCAAGAGCCGCAAGATACAATGCCAATTTGAAAAAATATGGTATGGATAATCTAATGAAAGACTTGACAATAGGAAAGAAACTCTTTTCTTCAGGAGCCGGAGGAGTTACAGGAAATTTACTTGACCCAAACGGCCCAGTGATGAAACTTTCAAAAGAAGACAAGGGACACTTCTTTGACATCGTTGACGACTTGAGAGCATACACAAGAACAATGAAAGCACAAGGAGATGCATACACTGAAGCTTACAATGATGCAGTACAAGCAGCAACAGGTCTGGGCGGAATAGTTAACGCAGCAGGGGTTAATGCCGCAAAAGTACAGTACGGAAGAGACATGAGCAAATTGTACATCAATTGGGATGACGTTATACCTTTGGATTATCTTGAATGGCTTAAAGACAATGATGTCTTGACAGGATTCAAAGGAATCGCGGTAAAAAGAAACGGAATGCCTGCAGATGCAGGATTTGTAGAGCTCTCAACTTCCCCTCCATTTAACTTCAAAGAAATACTCAAAAAATTCAGCAATAAGGGGGACTGGTCCGATTGGTCAAGAGGCGCAGGTAGCATGGACGCATATGCGTTTGAGTCAAGCGCCGCAGGAAATTTAAAACTTTACGAACTCTCACAGTCAAAGATACTTCAAAGCAACGTTGACGTTAGTGAACTTGCAAAACACGTAAGCCAGTATGGTGAAGGAAAATTAGGTGTAAAGCTTCCAACAGGCGAAATACTCCCTCTTGACAGCGCCTCAATAAAAATGATAGAGACAAACCCCACAATGCCGGGGCACGTTGACATTTTACAGACACAGTGGACTCCAAAAGTATACGATTTGACTCCTGAAGACATGGCAAACAGAGTTACACAAGGAAGAATTGTAAACAGACAGAAAACAGCAGAATTCAATCTTGACGAATTGTATTATGGTTTGAAAGAAAAAGGATTTTCCACCAGAAAAGAATTCGGTTTGCTTGATTCGCAGTTCGCAAAAGAAACGGACATGCTTAAGGATTATTACAAAAAACCACTCACCGCTGGTATCTACACCGGAACACTGCTTCCAATTGCCTTTTGGAATTTCAAGAAAGGATTTGGAAACGAAGAATTTTCAGCATACATGCTTCCTGATTCTTGGAGCACTCTGGAAATGAGCCAAGGATTTGACGATGTGTACAAGGATGCTTACACTGACTTTTTCGCAAACGAAGGATCTGACCAGGGAGATTTATTTGCAAGAATGCTTAATTGGCCGGTGTTTGCATGGAGATTTGTTGGAGATGAAATTGCATCGAAGAACCCAACGATGAACGATTATTACACAAGAATAACAGGAGGAGAAGCCGGAATGCAATCAGGTCTCTTCGGAAAAACAATAATGAGGGACACAGTTGGAGACGTTGCATTTTATTCGCACAATGAGACATGCTCCGATTGCACAGCAATATTAGCTTCAGAAGGAGATTATTTCAAGCTAGCAAATTTCACTTCAAGCGTAGCAATGCAAACATTCCTTGTTGAAGCCGCCGACGCTGAGACAGTTGAGAAAAATGGAGCAACACTAATAGCATTTGCCCACCACAACGACTTGAAAGGAAAAACAGGTGACGTAGAGGGCGACAAGGTAAGTTTAGCCACTGCAAGAAAAGACGGCACCACTTGCGATCAGAAACTAAGAGACCTCGGGCTTGGATGGGCTGGAAAAGGAGTTGGAGGATTATTCAGTACAGTTGAGAGCATAGGTTACATGGTAGGAATCGGACCAGGGATACTTGCAAGCACAATACAGCAGGCAATACTTGCGCCAGAACTACAGGATTGTGTTGATGATGTTGAAGGATATTATGTTCATTTCTATGCCCCCCCGGCAGTAGCCGCTAAGAAAGCAAGCTCAAAAGAAGTTCTTTCAAGCGAATCGGTTTCAACAGCAGTATCAGACATGAGCAGCAAAGTTTCAGAACTTGTGCAAAACAAAGAAAGCCCAGTTGCACAATCGCTTGACAAGATAAAGACACAATTTGACAGCTTCAAAAAACAAGTGGATAACACAAAAATACTCCAAGCAAACGTAGTTCTAACTCCTCCCTCATTTGGAAACGTGATGGGAAAAGAAGTATTCTACGTGTGGTATAAGGGACAAACAATGCCTGCCGAGTACAAAACCGAAGGAAAACTTATTACAAAAGACGGCAACACAACTATTGAAGTAAATTATGAAACCGGCCAACTCCTAAAGAACGGAAAAGTAATAATAGACAGCAACAAGGCGGATCACGTAAGATTAATCACCCCGGTTGATACAAGAATCCCTGCACAAGTAGTTCCAATGACGATAAACAGAATCGGTTCTCCAGATACAAACGACACAGTGTTCGAACTAAACGCTTACGGCGAAGTAAAGATCAAGCAAAGCGAAGTGCTCGCATGCATCAGACAAGCAGTAAAGGACCAGACCGGAATTGAATTCAACGGCGACGACTTGACACAAGCATTTGGGGCACTTACAGGAATAAACACAAAACTCTACTCTAATGTTTTCGCAAAAGACGGAAAGATATACCTTGAAGGGGGAACAAGAACCCAAGGCGGAGTAAATTCAAAATTCATTATTGACGGATACTGGCAGACAAGATTTGACGCTGATGTGAACAAGGGACTTGACACAGGAAAATTCATCGGAATGACATTTGCGCACGGGACAATAGTTCTCAAAGAAGAAACTAATGAATTAATTGTATGGCTAAGACAGCACAAAGACTCTGTGCTAAGTAACAAGGAAGTTGCAGGGCTCAATGCAAAGCTCACAAAAGTAGCTGATCCTGAAACAGGATGCGAACAGCCCGCAATAACACTTGAAGCAAAAGCATTCCCTAACGATGAACTCGGCCAGCAAAAGGTTGGTAACTTCAATACTTCAATGAATCACTTGGGTCCATTCACGCAATTCGTTACCGATGATAAGATATACGAGTTCTATTCAAAGAGAGATGGAAACACTGGCGCTTGCAAAGAATTCTTCAAAGTAATAGATAAGAAGACCGGAAAGGTTTTAGAGGACTCTGAAATAGTCGGCGGAGTAAAGCAGCTCGAGGATGGCACAATACAATTTAAGACCGCTGATGGAAAGGATCATTCTCTCAAATTTGATGCAGAGAACGGAGTTCCGAAATTATCCTATAACGGCGGCCCTCCTGAGACACTCAGATCAGCGCAAGGACCAAACGGATCATTCTGGTACGATCCGGAGACAGGATTATGGTATCCTGAGAACGGCCTACAGATACCGATGAATGAATCATTCAAGGATAACGGAGCATACTTCGGCGCAGACAAGAACGGAAATGTTGCGGGAGTTGCAGGAAACCCAATGACGCTTAACGTTGGCTCGCAAGGAAGCGGCGGATTCAATATTCCTTCGCTCCCAGAGACAACTGCAGGGCTTGTATTATTCATAGCACTATTCTTAGCGGTTGTTTTCTTTGCAACTGGTAGAATAGAGAACATGCGTTCCGTAAGAAAAAGAAAATAAAAAGATATAAAAGAAAACTTTCCAGTCCTCTTTTATACAGTTTATTTATGCCATTTCAAACATACATCGGCGTGCTTGAATCAGGCTTTGCTTCCTTGGTGGTGCTTTCAATTGTTTTTAGGTGCTTTACAATAGCTTCCTCAAGTTTCTTCGCTTCTTCCAGAAGCGGTTTCACATCAAGGGTTGTTTTGGTAATCAAACAAATCGTTTTCACAACTTCAGCCGCTGCGTTATAGTCGGCATTGTTTTTTGCATTACC
The DNA here is from genome assembly GCA_038046585.1 of archaeon. Taxonomy (GTDB): domain Archaea; phylum Iainarchaeota; class Iainarchaeia; order Iainarchaeales; family JAAZKV01; genus JAAZKV01. The sequence continues at coordinate 15,025 of JBBSVX010000034.1, read as the reverse complement.
CAAAAGACAAAAAGCCTCGATGTTGTTGTCCTTGAGTTTTAGCATCAATAGAGCCGTTACTCCTGAAGTGATTCCTTCATTTATGATATCAATATTATTTTTCTTTATTATTTTCTTGGAACTTTCGTTGCTCGCAAAAGCATAAACGCTTTTTCCGTCAAGTATCCTTACTCCTGAAGTGGATATTACCCTGCTTATTCCTTTCTTTTTTATCCATAGGACAAGCTCATCCGCCATAGGTGCCGCTAGGATATTTTCGATTATCTGCTCTGCAATGACAATCGCCATCTTGTGCTTTTTGCTCGCATAAATCCTTATCGGGTGAACAGGCATCCCGTCATTTATTCTAATTATCGGGAGCAAAACTCTTGAGTGAACATATCCTATTTGCTCAAACTTCAATTTCTCAACGAGGTAGCGCGAGCCAATCGTTCCTGCAAGACCAATATCAGGAAAACCTTCTATAAGCGTGTAGCCTTTAAGGGGAGTGTTTTTTGTTTCAATGAATTGTATTAACTTCTCTTTTTCGCTTTCGCCTTTTTTTTCTGCCATTTTTACACACCCTCTAAGGTTTCAAATTTGCTTATTGAAGATAATTGGGAAAGGTAGTTAATAAGGGTTACTGACTGCGCGCCTGCGCGGACATTTCAATGCGCTTTACCAAAGGGTTTGGGCTAAATAAAATGCTGTGAGGGCTATTGGCAAAAGCACCATTGCAAATACCCAGAAATTCTTTTTGTTCCCTTCTTGCAGCGCCAAGAAAAAGGAGCTTAAGAGGGCATACTCTATTACATACAGATTTGCCCCAAGCACTGCGAAAGAAAATAGTTCTTTTCTTTCGGCGGGACTAAGGCCTAGCGAAAGTTCACCCATTGAATCAAAGTTCATTCCTCCGATAAGTCCAATTAGGACTCCGATTATTGCCGGCACAATAAGCGCCGAAGCTAGTAGAAGCGTGTATCTTGTTACAAGCATTGCCGCTTGCCTTTCTCTAAATATTCCTTGGGCTTCAAGAAAATCTTCGGCGGTTTCCTTCATCGATTCGGACATCGGAGCACCGCTTTTATATCCTTGCATGATAACATCGATCATTCTTGATATGTCGCGACTCTTGTTGAGCTCTTTCATTCTCAAGAGCGCTTCTTCAACCCCGCTTCCTTTTGATATTTCATTATTCAACCTCTCAAAATCTTTTTTTAACAATCCAAAATCTTCTTCAGAAAAGCGTTTGATCATCTTCAGTACCGATGTTTCATCGCAAAACACGCTGGCTTCAAGAAGCAGATCTGGAAGAAGCTCTTCTTTTTTTCGTTTTCTTTGCTCAAACATGATGTCCTGAAAAAGATAGTTCAAAAATACCGGTGCAAAAAATCCTGCGATTCCTAGCGCTACAAACTTATCTGTGCTAAGATTGAGATAATACCCTGCAATCATTAGCACTATTGCAAAAACAGCGCCGGCTATTATTCCTCTTTTTAAGAAGCCGTTTAGGCTTTTGGATTTTGATTCGTTCAAAAGAAGCTTTTCTTCAAATGACCTTATTTTCTTTAAGTCAAATATGTTTCTTGAAAATCTCTCAATTATTTTAACAGTGTTTATCATCAGCTAGCCTTCCTCATTTGTCAGAGTTGTCTCAAAAACACCGGCGTTTTTGAGTTGATCATCATAAGCACCGCGCCGTCAAGAATGGGGAATAGCCCGGCGCTTATGAGGAGTATTTGTGTTGGAGTAAAGGAGAGTTTCATGAAGTAGCTTCCGATAAGTATGAAGCTTAGAAACATCGCCGGAACTATTGCCGAGATTGCGATGAACACAAGCGCATACACAACCATCTTGCTCGAGAATTCCTTTATCTCTATTTTTTGCCTAGAAAGGATTTCCTTTGCGAGCCTCTTTAGCCCATAAGCTCCATTGGCGCCTGAAGAGTAAATGTTTGCGAGATTACTGTTCGCCCTTTTCACAGTCAAGGAGTTTAACCTTTCATTCATGTTTTTCAGTGCTTCATGAATTGAGGCTCCCTTATTTATGTCATCTACAACTATTCGAAATTCTTTTGAAGCATAATCCTCTTCTTTTGCGCAGTCTTCTAGCGCCCTAAAAAACCCCTTTCCAACTCTTATCTCAGAAGCCATTCTTGTAAGAAAAAACGGCATATCCGCCTCAACTTTCTTTGAAAGTGCTTTTTGTTTTGCAAGGGGTATTTGAAGCAGGAGAACAAATACGATTGCCATTAGTGCGAGGCTTATTGCGGCCGCGAGAAGCAGGTTTTTTACCACTAGCCCTATTCCAAGCCAGGCAAAGAGCGAGATAAATACGCTAAGCTTAAATGAGTTAAATTTGTGCTTTTCAAATTCTTTTTCTCTTATCGCCGAACCCTTAATTATCGCTTTTTTAGCGAAAGAAATTTTTGAGAAGTGCGAAAGCTTTTCTTTGACGGCTTGCTTTTCACTTGTTCCATTCATCGCATCATCTCAAAAGAGTTTTTTTTATTCGCCCAGTTCCTGCTCGGCAAATTCAAAGAAATCCCTAAAAGAAATATCTCCTTTTAGTTTTCCGAGCAGTTTTTCTTTTTCTTTCATTAATTTTCCAATTCCTTTGCCATTTTCGCAGAATGTCCTTTTCATTTTCTCAAGGATCCTTTCGGATTGTTCCGCTTTTGAAAGAGAGCTTGTGTCATAATCAAAATCAAAAAGTTTTCTTAGGCCTATGCCTTTGCCATCCTCGTTTTTTATTACTTCGCTTATCTCCGTTATTTTTCTCTCTTCCTTTCTGTATCCTTTTTCATGATTCACTCTTGTTAGGCGCTTTTGCACGACTATCAAATCAAGCGATCCGATTGATTTCTCGTCTATTCCGAAAGAAATCATTCTTTGCAGGGCTTCGCTAGCACTCTCGGCGTGAAACGTCGCATAGCTCCCTTTTGCTTGCCCTGCAAGCATCGTGTTGATGAACGCCTTTGCTTCTGTGGGTGAACGTATCTCTCCTACAATTACTCTATCTGGCCTCATTCTGAAAGTATTTTCAATTAATTTGTCGAGCCCTATGTTGAGTTGTTCCGCAGTATTCATTTTTACTGTGTGGCTCTGGGGTAAAACAAGTTCTGGAGTTTCTTCGGCTGCAATAATTCTTTCGTCCCTTGGGAGGAAACAGAAAAGCGCGTTAAGCGTTGTTGTTTTTCCGCTTCCGGTGTTTCCGCAAACAAGAATTGAGCAGGAGGTTTGCATCGCGAGCCACAAAAAGCTCATGGCTTCCTTATTCACCACTCCTGAGTTAATAATGTCAAGCGGCGTGAGAGGATTTTCCTTGAATCTTCTTATTGTTGCGTTGATTCCGGAGAATGCGACCGGATTCATGCTGGCGTTTATCCTTGACCCGTCCTTGAGAACCGCATTGAGTAGGGGTGTGTGGAAGGTTAGTTGTCTTCCTAGGGGCGCAGCCATTTTGTTTATCACATTTTTTGCCTTTTCTTCAGAAGTAAACTCAATATTTGTTTCAAGCCAACCAAAAGTTCTGTGATAAACCATTATGGGTCTATTTGTCCCGTTCAATACTATTTCTTCAAAATCAGGGTCTTTCAAAAGAGTTGTCAGGGCGCTCTCACCTATCGTTTCCCATTCAAGGAGAAGAAGAAGGTTTTCCCGTTGTTCTTTAGTGAGCAGGGTGAGGTTTTCGAGGCAATAGTTCTTCAAGAAGAAGTAAATGTCCGCCCGCTTATCTATTTTTGATTTTGAGTGCTTTAAATCTTCAAGTATTGATCCAAAAAGTCGCCAGTCTTTCTCACTCATTTGAGGGAAATTGAGCAAAAGGAATCGCTTCTCTTTCTTGGCTACTATTTGCCCTGAAGCGCAATCGCTTAGTTTCTTTGAGAAATCTAGGTTTGATACTGAATATCCTACTCTGTCCATCTTAGGATTCATCGTGTTTTTTCACTTAAAAACATTCTCAAAATTAAGTCAAATGACGAAGCATTTTGGGTCTTATTTTTGCCTATTTTTCTATTTAGGGGGCTATTTTCACTTAAAAGCGGTTATGTAGTAGTTGGTTGATTATCAGCCTGTTTTTTATATTAGTTAAGCACCAATAGTAATCGGGTTATCACCCCGATTTCTATAGGTAAAGGCAAGAAGGCAAAGGAGGAAAAGAAAGCGTCTGATTTAATGGCTTTCTTTTCTCCTTTTAATTATCCCATCCTGCTTCTGCTCTGCTTTATGCCTTAGGGGTACCAAAAGCTTAAATTGTTTTGAACACTTAATCTATCAGACCCAAAAAGTCGAAGTGATTATATGCCAGTACCAAGGCCTTCCCCTGAAAGAAGAACAGTTGCAAGAATTTACCGCGCACGCGAGATGGCAAGAGCTAGAACTGTTAAGGAAAATTCTACGAAAGATGCTCTTTCTTCATTCATCAAGCTTACAAGAAGAATTCACAAACAGATACTAAATAAGAAAGACTAAGTTCTTGCACAATCTTTTTGAATTAATTTATGCGCCCTTTTTTTGCGCCCTTGCTTGGCCCAATCTCAGTCATGAGCGCTCTTAAGCTTCCCGCATCTGCGGCAAAAATCCTTGCAGCATCAAAATCCCTCTTTGTTTCAGCCTCTTTTGCTGCCTTCTCAAAAAGCATAACCGCCCTTCGCAAGTCATTATAGCTTCTCGTCCGAAATCCTTTCTTTTTAGCGGCGATTGCAAGCTTTGCTAAATGCAAATCTCTTGGGAGTGTAACCCTTCTTTTTGGAGGAACCCTTGCAGACATAATATTACTCTTGCGAATCAGAGGCATATAAGCTTACCTTCCGTATCCGCTGAGATCATACTCTGTCTCAAGCCCTTTTCCAAAATCTCCAAGCTCGGAAGAACCTGCAGCAGAATATTTTGAAGCGTCAATCCTTTCGCCAACAGCAGTCGTTCTAAGCTTTTGTGTTCCGCCCTCGGTCACCATCTCAAGTTTTAAGTGGTAATCATAGCTTGTCTGCACAAACATTTCGTTAGGGTTCGCCGACTTGTACGCCTTAAACATTCCTGAGCTCGTGTTCTCTCTTACTACTGCCATGAATTCGTCTCCGTCAAACCTCAATATCTTGTCGTAATATTTCCTGTCACCCATCATTGATTTTCTGTACGTGCCGTCCAGATTCCTTATTGGTAAGATACCATCTTCAATATTTACTACCATGAAATCCATCTCCTGCGCTCCAGGAACTTTTCTGAAATAAAATTCTTTTTTGCCCTCATAGCCTCCATAACTTGTACTAAAAGTGGGTTTGCTTGCAGCATCTTTAATGGCCTGATCAAATCCTTCCGTGCCTCCAAACTTTGACGCATATTTTACAGTTTCACCATATCCTAACATATTTCCTGTCGGCGACCCTGCAGTGACCTGGATGAAAGTGTCGAGACCAAGATCTTCAAATCCCTTCACGGGAACATATTCTGGGAGAGCCAAGCTAAGCGGGTTTAAGGCACCATCAGCAGTTTCAATATTTATCTTATCTATTGAAACACCTTTGTCCCACGCGTAAGTCAGCGACTGGTCTTTTAGCTGGGTCCGCCTAATGGCTGCAGAAGCTTCTTCAAAAGTAGGTGCTGTTACGTGCGAAAGTAGTTCATCAGCCAATTGAACTTGGATCGCATTTCCCTGGCCAGCATCCATCGGAGTGGTAAAGAGCACAGGCGAGGAAGATTGCACAGTGGAAACAAATTCTGGAATTATTTCTGACATTGGAACCGATGAGCCGTCCGAGAGCGAGAAAACAATTTTTCCTAGAGTCGTTGAATCAGTAATCTTCAAATCGCTTACCAGTGCATCGACTATATCTTGTTTGAGGGCCGGCTGATCCGCAAGAAGAGTCGCTACCATTTCTCTACTCTCCGGCATGTGGTTCGACCCAGTGGCAGGATCAACGTATTGGATTGTCAGTTCGGGAGAATTATATCTTCCTCTCTTATACATTGCGAGGAATTCTGTTTCAAGTTTTGCTTTGTATACGCTCGTATCAATCGGGGAGTGGTATACTTCAAGCGTGGCTTCTCCATCAATATTTCTTATCAGATAAAACGCGTCGTTGTCAAACATTGCTTGGAGATTGCTCTTAATCTTTGGCATCACTGCTGCAACATCTACCTGAACAAGACTGCCGCCAGCATCTTTGACCATTAAGCCGTTTAGATTCACGACTTTCAAGGGATCGGTTCTTAGCAGACTCAAATAGTTTCTTGGAAGCGAAATAGGGTCCATAACTTTTGACATCCCGCTAAGATCCCCGCTAATTGCAGTATCTTTTTTGCCCGTCATGAAAGGCATTCCGCTCTCAAATACGCAGCCTCCAAGGACTGTCATGAAATGAGCCACAGTCGCCTTCTCATTTGCTTCTTTCTTTGCGGCAACTTTTAGTTTTCCGCAATCTACTCTTACCTTGCCGCCGCTTAATAGAGTTTTTGCATCACTAAACTTTCCGCCGCTTCTTTTCAGGTCGACAAGTTTTCCTAGATTTGCGGCAACATTTTCCGCGCCGTATTCTCCGACCAATATTGATGCGGCTTCTGGCCTGTAAAGATAAATGAAATCTCCTGCTGAATAAGGGTCCGCCTTTATTATTTTGCTTGCATCGATAATCTTTCTTGTCATATTTTTTTGCCTGATTCCTTTTATGAAATAATATAGGTCGGCAGGTCCGGCATTATGGAGCACGATTCCCGTGTTCTTCGTTCCTGCTTGATATGCGAGCGTAGTAGTATTTTGTACTCCCAAAAGATCCGCGAGGCCCTCAGCGTTACCATAACCCGACGCATCGTTTCCTGCTGAAAGTACAAGATCAGCAGGTATTCTTGCTTCCCCATAACCCGAAGCTGAAATAGCCCTTTCTTTTGCAATATCGGCAGAGGATATGAACTCTATCGATTCGACTCTTGTAAAGTCCGCTTCCGCTCCGTTGGAAGTTGTCTTCGCTAGGCCGTCACTTGATCCAATCTTTGAAATAGCTCCGCGTTCAGGCAACGCCGCTTCGAGCACGCACCCTTCTTTGCAAGAACCGGTCTCTAGCGTTCCAGCGGTGAATTTAACTTCTATTTGCTCTTTGGCTATCGCTACTGTTGCAGTTTTTGTAGTGGCAGAGATTGTGGCTGGATCGGTAATCATAATTCCAATCGCTTCAGCTATGTCAACTATTGGCTGCGCTTCGCTTACTAGCGCGATTGCACGCCCTTCAGACAGGAGCAATACCTCGCCTGCTTTTGCAGAATCAATGAGCGCTTCTTCAACAGAATTTGAGAAAGACAATTCGGAAGTAACATTTTTCGGCTGGAGCGCGTCAACAATCTTTGCAAGACTCTTATTGTCAAGCGCGGTCGGTCCGATATCAAACGCCACTGCCTTGTTTGGATAAACGTCTCTCACTGCATCAAATGCTCTGCTTTCAACATCAATTTCAAGTTCAGTGCCGGGCTCAAGAGTCGTCCACCCAGTCTTACGCTTAAGCACCAAAACTTTTGAGGACCCAGTATCAATTATTGCGGCTTCTCCATTGAATGAACCAGTGTCAATCGGTATGAGTAATTTGTCATCGCTCGCCACTTCGTATGCAAGCTTCGCATAATCGCCACCCAGCGGAGCTATCATAGTTTTTGAAAGAAGGCTGTAACGGAAAACTTCGCTCTCAAGCGGAAGATCTAGGAATGCTTTTTTGGAAGCTCTAGTCCATGCGAGTTTTGCGAGATATTTGGATGCGGCTCCTGGTTTTGCTGAGGTAAGTGCACGCATAACTCCTGAAGATCCTGGATAGTTTTGCACAACTTTTTCAGCCAATGTTCTTTCCCAATAATATATTGCGCCTTCTCTTTGCATTGAATTGTAAGTGGTTTCTCCAAGCGCTCTTGTCGCAAGGTAAGCCATTCTTCCTCTCAAGTATCCTCCTGTCGAAGCGAGCGAGCGGCTAATCGCTTTTGCCATCATTTTGTAAGTGCTTTTTCCAAGGACGTTAAGCGTCGCAAGTTGTGTCGTTCGCAGTAACCCTCTTCCTGCTGCGTTAAGCCCCGCGGTAATGGGGATGGCTTCTTCGACGAGCACAAATACTGCCCACCATTTGAGGTCGCCAATAGTGACAAAGAAATCGCTTGCATTCTCCTTGAATGTAGTATAATCCTTTAACGGATTATTTGCGAGCTCGCTCACCTGCTCATTCATTATCGCATCCATATCCGAATCGCTTACGATTCCAGACTTGTTCTTGATGTCCTGGTATGTTCCATAAGTGAGGTTCATTGCCCACTTTACCGGAGGAAGCATAGTGTAAATATATTCTGTTCCCGCGTCATCGGGGTATATTGGCCCGAAGTTTACTCCAAGTTCTTTTAACAGCGCTCTTGAATCATCGTATGTCTTTGTGCTCCTAAATTCGACGGCAGTGCCGTTAATCTCTGTCATGAGTCCAGCAAGCTTCACTCTTGCAATCGCCTTCATGTCGTTATCGGAATATCTTTTTGCAGCACTATACCCTTCGGTCTGCACCTTCATTGCAAAGTCTTTTATTTCCTGCGAATAGTCCTTATCAAATTCTCCGAAAGATTTTAGTGAATCTTCAAGGGTCGCATATTTTTTGAAAGCAAGGTTCGCCGCTTTTGATTTGTCATACAAAGAGGAGCCGCTTGTTGATTGTGTGTAATAATCTTTTATGAGTCCGAAGTCCTTTGACTTGATGTTGCTCTGCAAGTAAGTGTCAAATCCTTTTATTAAAATTTTTCTTGCGCTTATCAGAGATGCGAGGTCGCTTGAGAAAGTCAGTTCATCAAAGTCTTCGTTCCTATACGCTGAGCCCAGGGTTATCCAATTGTAAACATTAAGGTAAGTTCTTGTGTAAAAATCAAATTTTTGCCACCCGCTTGTAAGATTATCTCCTGTCTTGTCATCAGCGAGCTTTTGCGCCTGTTCAGCCAAGTTTGAATGGAAAAGTATTAGAAGCTGTGTATCCCCATCGATTTCGCTTGAAAGATCCTTTAGCAAAGAGGATTCGATGAATTGGTCTTTTGCTCTTTTTGCAAGAGCACTAAGTTCGCTTGCTTTGCTAGTTGCAAATCCAGGGTACTTTGACTGATAAAAAAGATAATCATACATTGCTTTTGCATAGCTGAGTCTATTAGGCCAAGATTCGTAATCCGAAAGTTCGATTGACGCGGCTTTGAAATTTTTTCTTTTTGATAGGAGTTCCTTGTAGAAAGTGCACATACTGCTTTGGCATGAAAATATTTGCGAAAGCGAATCGTGCTCTGCAAGAATCGATTTATTTTCAGCATCTACTAGTGTCGTGCCAGAAAATAGTGAGGTGTTAGCGTCGGCGAACGATTTGTATATTCTAAGAGTCAGTTCAGAATATGCGTGCCCCTGCTTGAAGTTCAATAATGCGCTTGAAGTAGTTCCGGTAGCATCAAGATCAGTGGAACTTGCATCAGAGTAAAGTCCACTATAAGTTAATCCGCTGCTTGACATGTACTGGTCAAATAGTTTCTCTTCGCAATCGTATTTGTTTGCAACGTAAGGGCAAAGGGTTTCCCAGTTGTCTGAAAGGATTTTGTCCATCGCCGAGGAATATAATTGTGATGAGATAAAATCAAGCCCGTTTTTAAAAGACTGGTAGGCAATTTCGTTGTCTGAAATGAGAAGCTTGTTTTCTATTACTTGGTTGACAATATCCGTAAGCGCGCTATTATCGGCAAGCGTTGCAAGTCTTGGTCTTATAATTGAAAAATAATTTGCTGCTGAGGAAAGTTCTTTTTCAAACTGACACTGGCGGTACTTGTATTCGCCTATTTTATAACTAAGGTCGCTGTTTAGGAAATAGTTGCTGTCTTCAATTATGCTCTTGATTCCGGTGTTAAGGTAAGCGTTAAGGCTGTCTTTGTCCATTGCGTCGAAAGCATCCATGTCTGATTTGTTCACAACAGTTCCGCCAGCGGTCACAATCTTTGTCGGGACTGCAGTTCTTGACTCGGGGCTTATCAGTATTGATGAGGGATTAGAATAATCTATTCCTGCGGACGGTTCAAGGTACCCATTTGGTAGATAGGTGTTGCAGTCAAGCGTGTTTACTACGCTGTTTTTCATTTTTCTTATTGCTTCAAGCTGCGCCGCTTCTCCAGAAATTTTCAGGTTCATTACTTTCATTTCATAGTATTTTTCGGTTCCATATGAGGGGTCGTTGTTATCAATTCCATATTCGGTAATCAGTGTTGTGGTTACAGCCATCTGCATGCCTGCAAGCGCTGTCTTGAGGTTCTCGTTCTTCTTCCTAAAAAATGATTCGTAGCATGTAGTTTCTATTTGCGCTTTCTGTTCATTGTTCAAGTCCGCAGTTTTTGATGCATCATTCGCTTCTTTGAGGCAGGGGTCCTTTCTTATGTGCGCCGTTACAACTCTTCTGTCCGCTAGGCTCAACCGCACTTCTATGTTCGCTGTTATTTCAGTAAAATAATCCATTGTGTCAAAAACATTTTGTTGAAGATTGAGGTCAACGTGTATTGCATACTCGCCGGTTCCTAGATCTTCTGTGTTTGTTACAAGGCTTCCTGAAAGGTTGTCCTGCACGCTTACTTCGGGCAGCGTTTCATTTGTCAAGTAAAGTATCTCCGAATCAGTTCTCGCCCGGTCCGACACGTACAAGTTTATGTCTTCTTGGAAGCTTTTTGGTTCGGGTGTGAATGTTATGGTTGCGATGTATGCTGCCACAAAAAGTCCGCTTGAGAGAGATGGCCTTCTGTCGATCACTCCCTGCATCGCGTTCATTACATTATCAAAAGACCATTTATCGTTTGTAGCAGTTTCTGCTGATGCAAAAGAAACCTTTTTCCCAGATTCTGATTTCAAACCCGCTGAATTTATACTATCAGCGAATTCCTGCATCATTTTTAAGGATTCTTCTTTTGTAAAATAATTTTCGTCAAGCGATTGGAATTCTTTTATCTTTTCAGATAATTGTGTTTTCTCGGCTTCAGTGAATGAGGAGTATTGCGTAAGGGGCATTGCAAGGGCTATTGAAGTTATCGAATAATTTCCCGCCGCCGATTCTATCCTGATTGATTTCTTTCCTGGCGAGTATTCCCTTGATTGGATGAGAAATATCGGGTCATCTGATAATACTGAAATGTTGAAGTCTCCCGCCACTTTTACATTTGTTGCGCTCATTGAGATTGATTTTGGAATGATGATGAATGCAACAATAGGATTTTTTAGATTAAAAGAATAGTTTTCAGTTCTTGCGTTTGTTAGCGTGCTAGTAGAAACGCTCTTTTCGATTGAAAAATCAGTGTAATTGATGGTTTGTGAAAAGGAAGTTTGGGTGGATGGCAAAGAAGTGAAAAGAATCAGTGCAATTATTACTATAATTGCCGCCAAAACAAGCCGCTTGTCCATTACAATATTGCGCTTGGAGAGTTTATTAACCTTTTTTGGAGAGAAAATGCCTGAATTTGCTTTATATTTTCCAATCCGCCTTATCTCCGACTTTTATTTTAGCGGCTTTGCCTTTAGGCATTTCAATTACATACTTTGCTGCTTTCTTTGGGGTATAATTTGGCATAAAAGGGGTAAGGGTTACCTTGTCTACAACAGTTTTTTTTGAATCCAAAAACAGCACATCAATTGGGAAAAAAACAAAAATCATGTGGATCGAGGATCCTATTGAACTTTCATAGGGCATGTCAAATACTAGTGCGTAGTTGAAGTTCTTTTCTTCTTCAAACATCAGTCCTTTTGTTCGTTGCCACGTATCATTAGCAAGCTTTACATTGTTCATTAACTTTTTTCCGTTGATTAGCAGCATAACATTCACATCGAATAAAAAGAAACTTTACTTCAAAAGTTCAAGGCTTGGGACCTTTATCTCTTCAAGTATCTTTTCGGTTTTCTTTGGGGAAGATTTTTCCATTTCCCTTCTTCTTTGGTCAAGTTCATCGGTGATTTTATCAATTTCAGCCATCTTTTTTTTCAAATCAGTGAGAATTCTTACCATTTCTTCCTTTTGAGAATTTGCTGCATTCTGCTGCTGGACTCCACTTTCAGAACCAGTGTTTTGGCGGCTTGCATTATTCTCTTCCATGCTCACTATAGGCTTTAGGATGTATTAAAACCTTTTGAAGCGCTTTTTTTTGAAATAGATTTACTTGAAAACTTCGCCCGTTTCATTCGACCAAAATATCAAGTCAAGCTCTTCTATCTTGATGCTGTGCTTCTTGCAAAATTGCCTCATTTTTTCTTCAATCTCAAGATATGTTTTTTTTGAAAAGTGCTTTGGCACCTCCCTTATCACGCCGCATAATGCCAGATTCTTGAGTATGTGCCGGTCAAGAATCGCTATGTCCTCGTAAAATCCTATATTTCTTAGAAAATGGCTTGCTTCCTTCATCCCGTATCCATTCACATTTTCTATTAAGTATTCTCTGCATTTTATTGTGTTTTTAGTTGCGCCTTCTTTTAGGAGAATTTCTTTTATTCTTGTTGCAGGAAATTTTTCCTGAACTTCAGCCAATCTTTTTGCTTTTGTCCTAAAAAATCTTATGCTTTTTATGTGGGGTTCTTTTTGTGCCGCACTTCCATTGTCCAATAATTTGTGTTCTTTTAAATTGGTGATGCTTTTCGCCGCCTGTTTTGCAGAACTTTGGGGAGTAAGAATGCAGAAACACATTTCTTCGTATATTGCCCTTCCGCCTTTCTTCCAAATGCCTTTGTAATCCCTAAGCGCCTTTTGTATTTTTGGCTCAAGGTGCTTTTGTGGAGTGCATATTTTAGGCTTCTTAGTCATTTTCTCAAGCCCTAAAATTTGGATTATCCCATTATGAGTTCGTTAGTGTTTTGCGAGTCTTCTACAATCGTTTCAAGAAGTAACACGTGCCCTTTCTCAAAATCGGCTAGTTCTCCAAAGAATTTGCTAACAGAGTTTGTAGTTTTCTCGGCAGCTTCAGAATAGAATTCAACCGCTTTTTTCTCTCTCCAAAGTGCGTAGAGTACCGCCGTCATTTCTTGCATCCCTGCGGGAATTGCATGGATTGCTGGGGGTTTATTTATAGTAAACTTTATTTCATGATTAATGGGTCCTGCATTTTTCTCAAGCATTTTTTTTAATTCAAGTATTTTTGTCAGGTGCATGTTTTCTTCTTTTACCAAAAATACGAAAAACGGATTGAGTTCAGATCCCTTTGTTTTCTCGACTTCCTTTTCATAAAATCCTTTCGAGGCTTCTTCTATATGTTGCGCGATATTAAGTGCATGCATGATAGATTCCTTTGAATCGTGATCGAGCTTCTTTATGGTCTCAAGAATCTCTTTGGCTTTTACAAAATCCATTTTTCCATCTCCGCTTGGTGTTCTATGTCAAAATGTGTTGTCAAGTCGTTAAAAAAGTATTGCTGGGTGCTTTTTTGGGCTATTTTTTCGTATAAGAATCACTTTTGGTACAATCATCAAATGGCTCCCTCGCATCTACTCTTTTAAACAAAACAATACCACTCAGTATATATCAAAAACTCAAGTATTGGTCATTATGATAAACTCAATAGCATTCATCCCTGACGGGAATAGAAGATACGCGAAAGTTGCAAACATATCTCTCGCTGAAAGTTATATGATTGGGACACAAAAAGCATGGGATGTAGTGAACTGGCTCTCAAAATATCCTTCCATTAGCGCGGCAACATTTTACACATTTTCAATAAAAAATTTCGAGCGAAGCAAACTAGAACTTAGCATTCTTATGACTATATTTGAGAAACAGCTAGATAATGCCCTGGAAAGCCCGCTGTTTGATGAAAACTCAATTTCGCTTAAATTCATCGGCCGAAAGGAAATGTTCCCCCAAAAGCTTCAGGGGAAAATGGCTTTGGTTGAAGAGAAGACTGCAAAGTACAAATCAAAACAGATTAATTTGGCTCTAGGTTATGACGGCCAGACTGAGATAGTTGACGCTGCGCAGAAATTCGCCCTTGATGTGCAACTGGGAAAAGCAAAGCCGGAAGATCTTTCAACATCGAATTTTGGCAAATATTTGTACTCTGATTTTTTGGCTCCGGATTTAATCGTGCGAACTTCAAGCGAAAAAAGACTTTCTGGTTTTTTGACATACCAGTCGTCATATTCTGAACTGGCTTTCCTTGACAAGTACTGGCCTGAACTTACCCAAACCGATGTTGAGAAATTGATTGATGATTTTAACTTGCGCGACAGAAGATACGGGAAATGAGCTTAGCCCGTTTTCAAATTTTTAGCGACTCGCCAATATTCAATAGTTCGCACCTGATTCCTTGTTTTTCAATTTCTTCTTTTGCTTTTTTCATGTCCACCGGATACTTTGGGTTGTCTAAGTGAATTGGGATGATAGCCTTTGCCCCTGCTTCTTTTGCAAATAATGCTGCTTCAAATGGGCCCATTACAAGACCATGGCCTGAAATGGGCGCTAGCAGAATATCGCACTTGTAATCATTCTCAAAGCAAATCGTGTCGCTTGTTAGGTATGCTTTATTTTTCCCGTCATCAATGATAAAGCCTAAGTTTTCTTTGACTTCATTGCCCCCTTTTAGCGAAGGGATGTATCCGTGGACTGCTTTCGTAACTGTAATTTTTATGTCGCCTAATCTTACAATGTCTTTCTCCTTCACTACAACAGTATTTTTTATTTCAGGGTAAGCTGTTGCGACTTCCTGTGATGCATAGAACATAGTCTTAGGATTTTTTAGGATTGCTAGTATTGCCGGTATGTGACAGTGGTCTTTGTGCTTATGCGTGACCAAAAGGATGTCAATTTTGTTCCATTTCTCAAGCAAAGACTCGTCATAATTCAGATAGCCGGGGTCCGTTAGGATGCGTTTTCCATTTGTCTCGATTAGAACGCATGACTGGGCATATCTTGTGATTATCATAGTTTCACTTTTGAGTTGATAAAAATAAATAGCCCTGACTGCAGCGCCTTTTTCGCCAGGCGGCAACGATTGACTCATGTGCCTTTTGCAAATGGACTTAGTGGCTTTATTTGATAAAAATAAATAGGCCT
>JBBSVX010000033.1:0-45279 GCA_038046585.1 archaeon | reverse complement strand
TATAATTAGCGATGTGAATGTTTCCGGGCCTGATATCCAAGCAAAGGTTTTGAAATTATTCTTTGATGAAGAAGAAGAGACTGGCGCTGATGCTGAATGGCTAGATAGAGAACTTTGGAAAATAAATCCTGATGTTAATACAATTTTCAGCACTTATCCTGTTTATGAAGTTCAAAGAGTTCCCCAAGGCACTCCTTTGCCGACAGCAGAGGTCCCGGAGTATAAATGTTACGGCGATCATCCTTTCCCTTGGGTAGCAGCACCAAGGCCCCCTAAACTGGAGGAGTGCGTTGACGGCAATTGCTGGGGCGGAGGAGGAGAAGACGACCTTGGAAGAATAAGAGTTGATGTAATGAGCGATGGAGGGGACACTTCTGCGCTTGTTGGGTACGTTTCTTCAAATGGAACTGATATGCTTGTTTCGCAAGTAAGAATGTTCACTAAAGGAAGCGAATACACTACACTGTTTGGCGGAAGCTGGAACAATTTGTTCTGTTTGGGGGACACAATTAAAGGGTGCGTTGGGGGGGGAATAGCTGGCGGAAAATCTTGTGGGCCAGTTTGTGCTACCGGTGGATGTGTTATAGGTGCGGCTGTTGAGGGCGGCTGTCACCACGAAAGAGTTGCTCTCCTTAGACTCCAAGATGAGTTTGCAAGAAACCTCGCGTTTGTAAAAGAACAAAAAACTGTTTGGCAAAGCGATCCAATAGAAATACCAGGGATAGAATCAACCCAATTCACTTCAGTAGGGTCATATAATGCCGTTCCTGTTGCCGAGTGGACTGAAGAAAGCAAAATATTTGATATGGAAGCCGGCGAAAGTACGGTAATGGATGACAACTCTTTGCTTTACGTTGTCGGAGTGACTCCACTAGGATTTATCCCTCTTGAACTTGGAACAAAAACAAACGAAGAAACAGGTGCTGATGAAAGCTATCCTATCGAGAGCGCGGATGAGCCTCTAATCGAATATGATAGTACGGGAAGCATAAAGTATGTGCTTGATCCTGCTTCGATTCCAGAAGGAGTGCAAGCGTATCTTTACCAAGGACAAGTGTGGGCAAGATATGTTGGAGTTCCAGAAATCGACAGCGCTACAATCAGCATTACTCTTACAAAAAGCACGCTCCTTGGAAACGAATATGCTGTACTTACTGTAAGAGACTGGGTTGACGGAGTTGCAAAAGAAGAACGCGCTTTTCAGGTTCACTTAAAAGGGCCTGAAAGCTCTTGCTTTGCAAGCGACGGAACTGCAGGTTTCACCGGAAGCGACTATGTTCCTAAAGTTCTTTTCGACTGGACTTGGACAAACTTTGACAAGGAAACTTGCGCATCAACAAATAGCAATTACAAATACTGCGATGCAACACAATTCACAATGAGCCTATTTAGCAGATTGCAATACTTGCAGGAAACTTATCTTAAAGTAGGAAAAATATACGAGGTCGCACCTAGCTTGACATTCTATTCATACTTAGTGAAAGATAATTTCTCGCCGGAGTTCTTGGCTGACTTTGACACTTATTACTCTGATACCCTTGCAAGCGCTCCAAGCTACTTCAACACTGCAGGCACAGTAAAAGGGTATGACCAGTTCATTTCAGGAAATAGATTGATGTTTAGGACAAGAGAAGGAGCAACTATAAGCGGGACACAAATACCATACGGCGGGCTCTATAGGGTTGAGATTGGATTAGTTTATGATAATGCAAATCTTTCAAGCCTCTTTGACAACAATGCTCCTAATGCGACAATAACTGTTACACTCGAGCCGGTGCAAAAAGCTCCAAATTATAATCCATTCTATGAAACTCCATTTGATGGCGGAGTAGGATTCATCGACGGAGTGTCAAACAGAGAAAACTATGGGACGGGAATATCTGCGGGCGAACTAAAACTCAACGAATCCACAAGCGTTTACCCTTATACTGGGGGGGTCAGAGGACTCACTTTCAATACAAGCGAAAACTTAACTGATCTTGCAGAAGGCATTGTGATGAACTTTGATTCTCCATCAAATGTTCTTTCTTTTAATCCGGCGCAACCAACCCCTGTTGTGATGAAAGTTACCGGCAGTGCAGGAGCAACTGCACAATACACTATTCAGGGGACCGGGGCAAGCTCTGCGCCTAACAAGGAATGGTTCATGATTAGCTCGAACATGGGTGCTGAAAAGTGCGAAGACTTTGCAGGAAAACAAGGAAGAAGATTCACTGAAAGCGGCGGATCAAGCGGAACAAAAACATTATCTTGGAGCGGTGCCCAGTCAGGAACCCTCGGATTAAGTTCCATATTTTATACTCCTAAAGGAATGAGTGATGTGCTAAGGGCAACACCTGTTGCTGATACTGTAGTTCAGCTTTACTCTCTTGATAATCTCCAAAACGCTACCACTGTAATGCTCAATAACTATGACGCCTCACTTTATACAAATTATGACACCCTCCAAGGAACATTCGAAATGCTTTCTGACGAGAAGCTTTGCATGAGCCAGAGTTCAGAAGAAACGATGAAGCTCTGGTGGAACCAAGAATACTTGGACGAACTTGTAGCGAGCGTTGACTCGGGCCTTGGATACGGGTGCGATTGAATCGCATCATGCAAATACTAATCAGGGCTAAAATTCAAAAATTTTAATGGCTCGGATCAACGGGGTCTGTCAATCATTTTAGGCAAATTCCCTTCGCCACGCTTTCTCTATCCTCAAAGCTTGAACCGTCATTGCTCTCTCTTTCGTATATGAATTCTTCCGGCCACCAAAATATTTCCCTGTCCCCAAATCTTGAAACACAAAGACTCCTATCCTCTACCGCATTAAACATGTCCCCAATTGTCACCATTATGTCCTGGGTTTTGTAATCATTGTAAGGCATTCCCTTTATTCCTTCAAGCACTACCACCGATTGCTGAGAAGGATTGTTTGCAGTGGAAATTGTTCCTAATCCTGAGTATAGCAAAGAGTAACCTTCGTACACCGGCGAGTAAGCTATTGTTTCAATTGCAGTAGTTCCTGGATTTATCGCGCTTCCAAATGAAACTCCGTAAATACCGCTTGCCGACATATCCGGAACATGCACAAGGCTCCCCATGTCATTTCCTGAAAAATCCTTGCACCCTGCAAGACCGTTCCACAAAAGCAAGTTGCTTGAGTTCGAGTTAACTTTGTTTGTGCCCTGCATGAGCTCGTATGTGACAAACGCATTTTCTTCTTCTGCCGCAGTAACTGTCGCAAGAATAGGGGTTGCAATCGAAGGAGAATATATTAGCGCCGAATTGTCGTCGGTTGTTCCATTAAAGCTGTAGGAAAGATCAAGCACCTTACCTTTCTTGGATTGAAGAGAATTTAGCACATAAAATTTTTGGAGCTCGTCCGAATCAAGTTGCGCAAGAGCCTGGTCCTGCTCGTAATCAATGAATGATCCTGAATTGTTCACTTCTATTCTTTGCGTAGCGTTTGTTCCGTATCCTCTTCGGTTGTTGTTCGTGTTAAGCCCGACGCTTCCATCAATAGGAGTGTAATAGAACGGGCTAAAATCATTATTTATCGGCTGAAGAGAATAGAGTACTACTTGGATTTTTGCTTTCAAACCTCCCCCTTCCATGAGATAAGGCGTGTCTTCATCGTCAAAATCAATCATCAATAATATCCTGTACTTTCCAGCATCCGGAATAACATACTCGTTGCTTGACTCAAAATTCTCGGCCTCTGAAGTGAAATAAAAGTTTCCCGTTTCTTCAAAGAACCTATACATTCCATTAGCAGGATCCAAGAAATAAGGCGGCGTCTTTAGTATTTCGCTTGTCGCATCGTGGACAAAGTCGTGCTGGAAATCAAGGCCAAGGCCGTCTCGCATCATGTTCACGTTGAAATCAATCGCCTTCAGGAATTTATCGGGCGTATCCACAAGTATTTCATCGCTCCATCTCTGTTCAACTTGGGAGACAGTGGAACCGATGAAATAGTATAGTGCAGGTTTTCCGTCATACAATCTTGTAGTTAGCGGTAAGTAGCATTCTGATTGGGCTACTGTGATATCGCTTGGGGTCACCACTTTTAGAACTTCAAAAGCAGGGTTTTGCGGGCAAGAGAATCCTGTGCTTTCAAGATAATTCTCAACAGCCCCCAGTTTCTTTCCAACATAAGCTGACAATTGAGCCGAATCCAAATACTTTCCTTCCACTCCGCTCTCGCTTATCCTGTTCCAATCCCAACTCATAATGACTTTTGGCAGTCCTTCGACTCCCGTGTTTCCTTTCAACAGGCCCATCTGGCAAATGTTAGAGTATATTGGCGAAGAAGATTTTCTGGTAACTGCGTTAAACTTGAAATGGTATTTTTCTGTTACTGTTGTTGTCGGAGCGTTAGGAATGTTAAACGGCCCAAAGTCAGTCGAAAGTTTCATTTCCTGGTCATAAGCGCGCTTGTCAAAACTTATTTCCACCGTTCCATAAGTCGTATTCTTTAGTCCGTTATTGTAAAATACCATTCCGGTTTCCTGCTTTTCAAACACATCATTCACTTTCGCATCAGCAAAACTCCAGTTTGCGGCGATATTGTTGTTTGAAACCACTATCGGCTTTGCATCGGCGTAAAGGTTTGTCACATACCCTGGCATTATAAGTGAAACCATATTCTCGCAATCTTCGTCCTCAAGTTCTATTAGGGCTCTGCTGTCGGAACTTGAGCTGTCGCTTGACGTGTCTTCAAAACTTGCCTTATTTGCCTTTGAATAATCTTTGTCTTTGAGGTACCCGCTTGAAGTGGTTTCTGCAGTCGTATAAACTCCTCCCGCATAGGCTCCGTTCACAAATCCGTTGCTTATTATAGAGCCGACTAAACCTATCATCCGATTCTTGTTGAATGAGTCGTTAAGCGAAACAGTGGCTGAGCCGGTATATTCGCTTGCTTTACTTGATGTTTCTTCAGCGTTTGAGAGATCCCCTGCTGCCTGAATCGCATCTTCAAGAGCTGTAATCGTATCCGAAGTAAGTGTTTGATAATTATAAAGTTCATTCACAAAATCATTGAAGCTTGTTGAAGTATCCGAGAGCTCGGCGGCATAATCGTTTGCAAGCGTATCATAAAGCTGGAGTGCGGTGTATATCGTGCTAAGGTATCCGAGCCATTCGCCCATTTTTGCGGCGGCGGAATGCATTGTTGCTTGGATTTTTCCTATGTGAACGGACAGTTTTGTCATGTCTATCTGTATTTGTGCACGAGCTGCACTGCATGGTCTGTTACCCGCACTTTCCGAGTTCATTGCTGTAGCAATTGATCCAGTGTTACTCAAGGCGATCTGAGTTTCTTTTAAAGTCGCGTTAATATATTCCACTTTTGTCAGAGTTATTGGTATCATATCTATCAGGCTAATTATTGCGCTTGCTATTTGCAGGGATTGTTCAGTATCACTTGCTTCATTCTCCATTGCCAGAGTAATATCGTTATACGCTGCAAGCTGAGAAGCGACTGCTGTTGTCACAAGATCTTCCACATCTTGAGCGTTGTCTTTTGCATTTTCAAGATATTCTTTTGCTCTTTGGTGGTCTGAAGAAGCCGAAGTAAATGAATCTATTGATGCTGCATCAAGAACCATTATTCCATAATTGTAATTTTCATTTGTCAATAACTCAGCTTCGACGACATTTTCTTGTGCTGCAGTGCTGTTTGTTATTGCGCTTGCTGCGTTTACGCTTTGTTGTTCTTCTCCAAGCGCTGTCAATGTGTTATATGCAGAGTAAATCTTGTTTGCGTATTGGAGTGTTGTTGCTAGTTCTGCTAAGTATAATGTCGTGTGACCTTGTGAGTTCGTTAATGGTGTTACTACTTGAGAAGTGACTAATGGGCCTACTGATTTGCATGCGCTTGAAGAGGTTACTAATGTATTTGCTTCGGTAATAGCAGTGCTCAAATCAGCGCTCGCAGTCTCAACATCGGTGATAACTGAAATTATCGAAGAAACAAGCCCGACTATTGTCGCAGCCATGCTCATTTCGTTCGTTGTCAAGATATTTGCCATTGCGTCTTGTAGGGCCTCTGCATCAGTTGTCGCAGCAGTTGCTTTTTCAGTGGCATCGTTCATCCCGTCTTCGGCATTGGACAAATCTAAAAACGCGGTTTTTATCAGAGCGTTCTTTTCGGTTGCAAATGCTACCACTTCCGATTTTGCTGCATCAGCCGCTTCCATTGTGTTAATTATTGACGCCTGGTACTTTCCTTCTCCAGCATATCTTTCAGGGTTTATTGCAAGGTCACTCCACCATCCGCCAGTGAGACTCATGTTGCCCCACATTGTTCCCCCAGCGCTAGAAGAGATTCCTAAAGAACTATTGTAGAGGTTGCAGATGCTTGTGTTTATCGTTGCATCATCCGCCAAATTTTCATTGATTATTCTTACTGAATCGCTTGAGCCGGAACCTAGCAAGGATACAACATACTTGTCAGGATGCACTTGTTCAGTGAGAGGGCTAATTGTAATCTCCTGTTCGTGTATGAGCACTTTATCGGTTCCGGGAACTCTTGCATAAACTGGGATCCCATATGCTCCCGCCAAATCCATTCTTTCAACTTTGATTGTTTTTATTCCGGGAGCGGAAGAGTAATAGTAGCTTGAGAGATCTATCTCTCCTTCGGGAGCGCCGCCGGTGCATCCGCCGTCGTCGGGACAGAGGTAAAATTCTATTTTCTTTGATTTGCACTGGGTGGAATCGATTGTAATTGATGCAGTGTCCCCCTCTTCACCAATAATTGAATCGGAGGATGATACGTTCACGCATTGCTCCAAGTTCTCAAGTGTCGCATCGAAATTTATTTTTACTTCGCTTTGAGCGTATCCGAAAGAAACGTCAAAAGAAGCTTTTTGACCCTCATAGTTCTTGAACGGGACAAAAATTATTTTTGCGGTATAAGAATCCGGTTCAGGAGTACTTTTTACAGAAAGTGGCGATGGAATAATGGTTGTTCCGTCATATCCATCATCAAGGTATACTTCTACATTTCCCATTCTTTCGCTATTCCAAGTTACAAACGACCATAAGTCGTCTTCGTAAGCGCAGGTAAGCTTTACTTTTGTTGTGACTTCAAGCTGGCCATTATGAGTGAAATCCGAAACAGCGCTTCTGGATAAAGCGAGGCAACCGTTCGCGCTGTAGGCGTACATGTCAAGCGTGAACTCTACGGGCACTTCATAAATGTAATCTGTGTCAGTTTCGGTGTCGTGAATTATTACTTCAAATTCGTAATCTTCAATAGTTCCTGGAATTATCTCTCCGTTCTCATCATATTCTACGTCAAGATCTACACGCGGGTCGATGGTGATTGTGATGTTTCCGTTTTCGTCGATTTCGATGTTTTCTGCGTTTATAATTCTTATTTCTCCAGTCTTTCCGGAGGTAATCTTTATTGTGACATTGTTTTTTCCCGTCACTGCCCCAGTTCCCTTGATCACAAATTTTTTCTTTTCATTGACATTAATGTTCTCAGCCAGAATGTTTCCGTCGGAACTAAATTCGCTGACAAGTGTTCCGTTTGTAACAATTTTTCCCGTGAATTTTATTGGATTATTTTGGTCATCGACAAGCCCAAAAGGGTGGTTGTCCGTCTTTGGAAGAGCAAGAAAAACCAGGAAGATTATTGCGAGCACTACTCCTGCGCCAAGCAACAAGAGTTTTCCTGTGTTTTTGTCGTTGAATATCCCAAAAGCCCCTGCGGCCCCTACGCCCTCTGCTAATGTGTCGTCGTCGTAGCATTCGTAAGAGATATCCTGGGGCTCTTTTTGAGGCATATTTGACACTTTTTTAGGGCGTTTTTTCTTGCCCATTTCGGCTAGAATTATGGTTTTAGAATATATATAGGTTATTCAGGGGTTGTTTTGATGGGATTAGTCGCGATCGATAATCTTAGTCTTGTACTTTGAAGAGTTCTTTTTGAGCAGAAGAATTCTTGAATCCGTTTTCTCTGCTTCTAAGTGATAGGAAGGCATCTTTAAGAGCAACTTGCCCGCGAATTCTTTTACGTACTCGTGGTAAGGCATGTTTTCTTCCGCCAAGCGTTTGCGGGAGAAGCCCAGCCACATGTATGCTTTCACTTCTACAAAATCACTTTGCACCGCTTCAAGCAGTTCTGCAAATTCTTCGATATCTTTTGGCGAATCGTTCTTCCCCTTTATGAGAGTGAGCCTTATTACGCTTCGCGTTGGCAAGAGCGCGAGCGATGAGAGTGACTTCAAGTAATTTTTCCACCCGCTCTTTTCGCGGTTGCAAGTAATCTTTCTATAAAGTTCCTCGCGCGGGGCGACCATCGAAACATAGAGTTGTGTCGGCAATGAATCTTCTTTCCACATCTTCATTATCATAGAAGGGTTCTGTCCGTTTGTAACAATGAAAATCGTTTCAGTTCCTTTTCTTTCTTTTAATTGGCGAACTAATTTTGGCAATTCTTTATAAAGCGTCGGTTCGCCGCTGAGGGAAATCGCCCAGTGGCGCTGTTCAAGTCCTTCTGCAAATTTTTCTTTAGGCACGCCTTCATGCCCACCAAAACCGGAAATCAACTTTGCCCTTCGCTTAATCAGCCCTTCGATTATCTCTTTTGGAGCCGCGCCTTTTGGCGCATTCGTTTTCATATACTCTTTAGGGCGCCAACAGAAAATGCATGAATTGTTGCACCAAAAAGTAAGAGGGGTCATTTGGTGGCATGAAACGCAGTGCACGCCGTAAAAATCCTGCTTGTAGCACTTGCCTTCGCCTCGAAGGGCTTTTTTGTTCCACTCGCACACTTGAATGCTCGCGTCATCGACAAAGCCGTACTTTTTGTGCTCAAAATCTGCGAGAAGAGCTTTCTTGTCCATAATAGAAGTACTGTTGGAAAGCTTTTATATTAGTTGAGATATATTGTTTTCATGTTGTTCAGCAAATTCGACAAGGTGCTGGTTTTCTTTCTAGTAACTGTGTTTGCTGTTATTTTTGTTTTTGCTGCGGCAAATGTTGATTCCGCAAAGCCATACCACCCAATCCAGCAGGTCTCTGTAAGCTCCTTGAGCAATGTTTCTGTTGACCAAGACGCAAACGGAAACGTCGATTGGGCGGATAATGCTGTGAAGGCACTATATGCCACTACTTCCGGAACAGCTATAACCGCGACAAGTTCCACAACGTCCACAACATCTACCACATCTACAAATTCTACTAATGCCACAAATGTTCTTTGTGATGGCGTTTACAAACCAGTGTCCTCCTGTTCATTTGCAACAAAGACGATTACTACTTCAATAAAAAGCTGCAATTTGACCTCTAATACTGGTTTTCCTACTCCCACAAATAACCAAGCAGGCTGTACAGTTGCTTGTGATTCTGGAAGCATTGCAGTTGGGGGGGGATTTGGATTAGGGGCGGTTTATGTCCGAAATGTATTAGCAGGGTTTAATTCATATCCGAACGGAAATGGTTGGACTTGCGAAGTTAATATTTACAAAGATCCTGCTCCTGCTTGCAGTAATATCCCTGAGGGAACTTATGCAAATGCTTGCAATTCGTCCTGCTTCGTTCTTTGCGCAAAAATATCTTAATTTGTTTTTTTAACCAAAGCTTTTGAAAGGCTTTTATCTTAGTAAATGCTTTTTTACTGGCTCCCGCAAACCTTTTTAACCAAAGCCAATCATTAATTCACTACTTGCTCTAGGGCAAATAAATATTTGAGGGTGTTGTAAAATGGAAGGAAGTATTCAGTTAATTGCAAATTATGATGACTGGAAAGTCATAAGGAAAATAACAATCACGCCTCAAACAGATCCTTTAATGGTTGCGGAGTTCTTGGCAAACTTGACAAAGAGCGTAGATTCCAAGGTTGAGTTTAACCTAAAAAAAATAGTTGCACTTGAAAAAATAGATGCCGCTGTAGAATCGTGCGGACTTGCAAAAGGAGACGTTGCAAAAGCCATAGACGAAGTTAATTCGAGAAAAGTCAATTCAGTTGTAAAAGAAGTTTCGCAGGTTCCAGGCCTTCAGAAAAACAGGCAAAGCGAAGTAATGGATTTTTGCAAAGCATACGCGATGAGAAAGGCTCTCAAAGCATGCGGAGTAATTGTTGATTACTCTGAAGTCGAAATACCGGGCATGGGCAGATTGAAAAAAACAAAAGTAAAAGAATAAAAATTCCAAAAAACCATTTTGGTGAAAACGATTTGGTGGCGAACTAAGGCTGGCGGGAGCCATAAAACATCCGTGCTTATTGGCCGGATGGAAGATGTTTCTTATGATTGAAGAAATAATAGTTAACCAGTTCCTGCAATCCTTTTCCACGCCGCTACTTGACCTATTCTTCAAGGCAATTACTCTCATAGGCCACCCTATCCCATGGCTCTTTGTTGCAGCGTGGTTCTTTTGGCTTGGAAAGGAAAGATTAAGCCTCACAATTGTTTCGGGCGTCGCAGCATCCATGATAGTTGCTGGCGCGCTCAAGGCTGTGATAATGAGACCAAGACCTGAAGGAGTAATTGCGATGGAAGCCCCTATATGGTCCTCGATGCCTTCGGGCCACGCAACAATCGCCTCCTCAATGTATTTCTTTTTTGTAGGGAAAGTGCAGAAATACAAGAAAATTGTTTTGTTGCTTCTCTTGACACTTGTACTTGTTTCGAGAATATATTTGGGGATGCATTATTTAAGCGACGTTCTCGCAGGGCTTGCGCTCGGATTCATTGTTGCTGAAGGAATGCTACTACTTGAAGTGCGTCTTAAGAAAAGCAATTTTCATATTTCAAGGATAAAAGAAGAGGCGCTCTTAGTGCTTCTTTTTGGAATAGTAATTCTTGGATTGTTCTATCTTCCCACTGCTCTCTACCTTGAGCAGGTAGTGTTAGGGTACTTTGTCGGTGCCGCCATTTATGCGCATGGCAAACACAGGGCCAATCCAAAAAAGAAAATAGCGACTGTAGCGCTTGGATCAATAGTTCTAGTCGGAATAGTTCTTGCAGGGTACATTAACACAGGGCTTGTCAGCCAGCTATTTTTCCTTCTGTCAGGATTATTTGTAACACTCATTTGGCCTTATATTGTTCAAAAGATCCATTTCTGAAGCTTTTTATATCTAAATGCATGCTTATCTGTATGCAAGGGAAAATATTTTCTGCAAAAGGCAAAGGGCCTTATTCTCCAGAATTTTTTTATACCAAGAAAAAGGATATAACGGAATATAACGGCGCATCAATGTTGCTAAGGTCAAAGCGCCTGAGAATGCACAAAAAAGCACTTGTTTTCAAAATAAGGGCGCAGGATGAGGCTGTTAAGAAGCTTCTGGAAAAATCAAGAGAATTTTCGCCTGAACTCCTAAAAATTGCGGCATCAGGAAGACCGCTTTTATCTTCGCAGGAAAGGGTATTGAAGAATGAGATGGTGCTGGTTTTGGGGCGGATTGAGAAAGCGATGAACGGCGAATTGCAATTCATGAGCCCAAAAGAAAAAGATTTTCCAAACGCTACCGGAAACGTTAATCGAATGCATGACATAAACAATGCTGAACTTGCGATTGTCAGCGCGGCAGAATTCATGGAATCTACCGGCGTTGTACGCAAAGGATTTGTAGAAGATTGCCTGCAAAAAGCAGGGTACCACGCAAGGATACGATTGCACCCGGCCAGAAAGCTCCGACAAAAGCCTTAAAAAAGCGCGTGAAAACTACTTACTTACTAGCGGGCAAACAGAGAAATCTTTTCGCTTGCTTGGATCAAAGATCCCTCCATAGTTTACCTGCTGAGCCTTTTTAAAAAAAGGCTCGCGAAAAAGCGCTCCTTTGGAGCGACAGTAGATTCTGGCGGAAAATAATTAACGGATAAAATCCCTCCATAGTTTAGTAGCTAGAACGCTCGGCTGTAGAATCTATAATCCCGCGGAAAAAGAAATTTTTCCCGGTGCGGCGACCGAGATATCCCCGGTGCAAGTCTGGGTGGGGGGATTTTTTTATTTTATTCTTTTTTTTCGGCATCAATTTAATTCTTTTTCTCGCATATAGCGCATTGAAATACATTATCCTCCCTCTGGGAAGAGGGATTTGGTTTTTATATTCCAAAACACTAATTCTAGCGAGGTTTTTTTGGATGAAAAAAAGTTATTTTGCAATCGCGTTCGTGATGCTAATCGTATTATTTTTTGGCTGTACCGTGATCGAGAACCCTATAAATAAACTTTACTTGGATAATCAAATGGACCTTGACGATTTCGGGGCGATTGGTTATGACCAGCTAAGTCGAACTTCCGAGCATAGGGGAGGCACGTTCCTCGGGGTGGGAGAGTACTATTACGAGACGACTGTGAACGGGACCGAGCTTTATACTTCAACAGCATACATTTTCGCTTCGAAGGCAGATGCTGAAAAGAAATACGCCGAGCTTTCTGTCGGGTACACTTCGGTTGACACGAATTATGGTTCTGCATCCGTAAAGGGTAGGCAGGGAGTAGCGACATACAATGACACTGTTGTATCATTTGAGACTCCTTTCGCGGACAAGACCATTGTTCTTGCCCAAAGATTCGTTCAGAAGATGAGAAAGGGCGTTGAGGAAACGGAAGGATAATTCATGCGTGCAAAAGCGATTCTGATTTTGACGCCCCTTGTGTTTCTGCTACTCACTCTTGGCTGCGTCTGTCCGCCATCTTTTTGGCAAGGCCCATTGCCACCTGGATGTTCTGCGCAAGAAATCACCCCCCCAATTCCAGGATTTGATTCAAACAAGACCAATTATGTTCCTTCAGCAGATGAAACGCCAAAATCAGTCCAGAAAAAAGTCGAGCTGATTGATGTGTCGGTTGAAGTCATAACTCCTCGATCAGATAAGAATGTCTCGGTGGATATTAACGGGCAGATTTACAATATGCAAAGGATAAATGAAATATATTCAAAATTCAAACTTAGTGATGTTGAAAAGGGCGGAGAGTACGTTTTGAGTTTTGATGGAAAGACAAGAAGCGGAACGCTCAAAGAATATACTTTCGATTACTTTCCAGAACCAGGAACCGGGAGAGAATTCTTCAAAGGATATTATGTGGCTGCATGCCACTATTGCGGCGTTTCATACACGCGAGGAAATTTTTTAGAGCCCGCAAGAACAGCTTATGCTGAAATGAAAAAGAATGGAGCAACTTGGGTGAACCTGATTCCAGTATGGTTCTTTGATGATATTTACTCGTCAACCGTAAGACCAATATACCGCGAAGAGTACGGACTCGAAGGAAAGAGCGGGTGGCAACACGCTACAATCACTGATACTGAACTTAAAACGCTGATAAATGATGCCCACGCAGCCGGACTCAAAGTGTACCTCTCTCCTCATGTGGCTTCCATAAATTGGGGCCCTGATGTAAAAGGAAAAAACGATTGGGCTCCAAAAGATATTAACACGTGGGTCGAGAGCTTTGGAGAATTCACAAAACATTACTCTTCAATTGCGGAAGAGACAGGGGTTGAAATATATTCAATAGGGAACGAGCTTGGAACAATAATTGATCCAAATCACGAAAACAATCCTGGAGTAAAGAAAGAGCACTGGTATGAGATAATTGATATTGCGAGAGATAATTATTCAGGTCCCTTGACTTTCTCTGAGACTTGTACTAGCACCGATTATTGTGTTCCGGAACACATTGAAGTGTGGGACAAACTAGATTATATTGGGTACGAGTGGTATGTGCCAATAAATGTTGACAACAATGCGACGCTTGAAGAAATTACTGCCGGTGCTGAAAAAATATTTGATGAGTCAATAGAGCCATTGAGCAAGAAATTCAACAAGCCAATAATATTCACTGAGATAGGGTTTGAAGCAAAGCCTCATGTATGGAACAGAAGCTATGAAGGCGGAGGGGAAGGCAACTTTGACAAGCTCGCCGCCGCGATGGCTTATGATGCCATACTGGAAGCTGCAAAAGACGAGAACTATGTAAAAGGAATGATGGTTTGGACATGGACGCTTGGAGAAGACAAGCACTTTGATAATTGGGTGTATGAGTATAATGGCAATGAGGTCACAAGAAGCCTTACTTGGGCCAATCTTGGAAAATGGTTTAGTTACTACAAGTGAATTTGAGTTTAGTCAAGCAACAAGCCACACGTCACAGATTAACAGTCCTAAAGATAGCATTCTTGGCGAGGGATTTGATTTTTATATTACAAGTTACTAATTATGGCATGCAATCAAAGCTCATTGTATTTACGTTTCTCCTAATATCTTTTACACTACTTTTCGGCTGTACTTCACCCAATACTAATATTTCTTCAGAAACGGCAAAACCGGTAATTTATGTGACAATAGTTTCTCACAATGAGGATTCTTCTCCAAGGTATGACTATCTGAATACCGAAGCAGGATATCTCAAGGTAAGAGACCAACTTTTGAAAATGGCAAAAATAGTGAAAGACAATAATGCAAAATGGAGTTATGGTCCTGAATGGAGATTTTTAGAAGCTGCGTTGAAGTACGAAAAAGGAGATGTGCTGAAGAATACAAACAAC
Source organism: archaeon (assembly GCA_038046585.1). Taxonomy (GTDB): domain Archaea; phylum Iainarchaeota; class Iainarchaeia; order Iainarchaeales; family JAAZKV01; genus JAAZKV01. The sequence continues at coordinate 30,782 of JBBSVX010000033.1, read as the reverse complement.
AAAAACATCTTGAGATATTTCAGCGAAGACCTGGGTTTTGAAATAGCTCCTCACTCTCACGAATCTGGCGAATATTCTTACGCGGATGTAGCCTATTTAATAGAACAACTCGGGGTAAAACCAGCTAATGTTGTGAGCGGATTTATAGCATTTCCTGCAGAAACTGCCGAGTGGTCAAGATTCAATGACCCAATTTTAGGGGAAAAATATGATTACACTTGGGACGTGGGCACAATTTGGGGCGCGGGAAGCGCGGGGCATGTTGGAGACGAACAGAAAAAGAGCGGCGTGTGGAAACCAAAATCAGAATCTGATTTCTTCACAAATGACACCACATCCAATTTGATAAATATCGGCACATGCAATGATATTGACTCCCTAGTTGATGAAATCTATCTCTCAAAGACGGCTCCAGCCGACAAGATGTACACTGCAGTTATATTCTTTGCAGATGACTGGTTGCTTGTTCCTGAAAAATTTTTGGCATACCAAGCGCAAATAGAGCAAATGAATGATTATGCAAAAAATGGGTATGTTAAGTGGGCGACTTTTGGAGAAATCTCAGATACTTGGGAAAACGAGTACAACTCGGATCCGAATATTTTTGACTGTGCAAGCGGTACTTCAAGCAGCACTCCAGTAAAACAGCAAGATATCCCTTCCCAGCAAGGCAAATGCGGGGATGGAACTTGCGCCCCTATTGAGAGATCAAAAGGGGTTTGTCCAGAGGATTGTCCTTCTTAATCGTCGGAATTATGGAAAATGTTTCAAAAAAACCAGGCAAATAATATGGGTAAAAAAACAATTGTTTTAGGAGTCTTACTTCTAGGGATTATTCTTTTAGCGGCGATTTTTGTTGGAGTGGGGTATTATACTTATTTTCTTAATGCACCTCAGGAAGAAGTTTCAAAGCCCTTAAATTTTGCAGTAATGGTGCATCTGGAAAAAGAAGCGAAGATTACTAGCGCGGAAGTATACAAAGGAACAAATCAAAAGGTAAGTGAAATAATAGATCTTTTTGAGAAATATGGGGCCAAAGCGACAATCGAATCTTCAGAATCTTACGCCAATGGCGCGATTAAATACGGGAAGAACGACAATGTTTTGAGTTATTCTTTGAGCAAAGGGATGGGGGTAGGCACCCATTGCGATATGGGTGATGTCGCTCAAATAACTGCTAAGGATTTCAACGCAATAAAATCAAGAATAGACGCCTTAGTCGGTCCTGAAAATAATTTGGGGTGCTCAGGAGGATTTTTTGACGGTAACTGGGTAGAAACAGCAAGCTTGGGCGGCTTTAAGTATCTTGACGGCGTGGTAATGCTCGCTTATCTCGGGGTTCCGCTAGAAAATCGGCCGATAAATCCGGACACCGGGGCGCCCTATTCGGATGACGAAATAACTAACGTTTATTACCATGACCCTGTCTTGCCTGTTAAGGACAGAATTTATCCTCGAATGCTCAAAGACACGCAGGACTTAAACGAAGATAAAGACGGAACCCTTTTGCTAATTACGGGCGGGCTTGGAGAAATTTCTTCCCTTTATGAAGGAAGAAAAAATTGCTTTCCCGACTGCCGCCTTACAAAAGAAGATACTAATTATATAATGGAACAAATTGACTATGCAAATTCAATCAAAGATGATTCAAAAACTTCCGCTTTGGTAATTCATTTTCCTGTAAGAACCCTTACCCCCCAAACAAAAGGGCTTGTGGAAGATTGGCTTGAAAAAATGGAAGAATATCAAAACCAAGGCAAGATCAAATGGGTTACCGTGAAAGAAATTTACGAAGACTATATCCAAAACAACTAACCCTTAAGATTGCTCAAAAAGAATGAGGGCGCATCAAAACAGTAAACAAATCTTTAAATAAGCCAAGAGCCCTTATATTTCGCATGAAAAGAATCTTGTTTTTTGGGGTAGTGCTTATCCTAATGAGCGTAGTGGCTTTTGCAGCCGAAAGCCTCACTCTAAACCCCAAATGTGATGTTGCAACTTTCATTGAATTTTGCTGCACAAGAGGCGATAATTTGTCCGTGCCTTATAATAAGCTTGAAAGTGTGTACAGGGATGGCTGCGGAAAAGAAGAGGGCGCTTTAAGTCCTGATGAATTTAGCAGATATATCGAATCTGAGTTTATTATTACTCAAAGATCTTTCGGGCAGGAAACAGTCCCGTATGTAGAGGGCATTGATTTTGCTGGTCAATCAATGGCGAATAAAGACATTATTGTATGCGTAGATGCGTGTATTGCAAAAGGAGAAACAAAAGACAAGTGTACTGAAAGTTGTAATACTAAGACAGTTGCATAACCTGCTATAGCTCAAGATGGACTCGGGTTATTGATTTTTGAAATTGCCGTTGTTCTTGCGATAATAATCATAGTTGGGGCGATAGTGGCTTTGTTTATCTTCACCCAGAAGAAAGAAAAAGAGCTTGAAAAACAGGTGGACAAGGTAAAAAGCAAGCTCAAGAGCCTTGAGAATTCCTACCTCACAAGAAAAATAGACGAGGGTACCTACCGAAAGCTTTTCGAGCAATACCAAATACAGCTAAACGATTTGAGGGCCGAGCTTGATTCTATAAAAAAGAAAGGTCCTCCAAAAGAATAGGTCGAGGGCAAAAAAGACTAATCTTTTTTCTAAAAGCATCATCTATTATACTTCGACACAATAATTATTTTATGGCAAGACCATATTACAGCAGGCGAAGATTTTCTATAAAAAACCTTTTGCCTAAGATAAGCAAACCTATTTTTTTTGACCCTCATGCAAAAATGGAACCTATAGTTGCCCCAAAACCAGGTGAACTAAAACTCATAAAAGAATTGCCTGATAGAAAACTTAGGCTTGTTGCGCTCCTGCCCGAGCCTGACTTGTCCGGCATAAAAAGAGGGGCAAACTCGCACAGGCGAATTCCTTCGATAGCACAATTTGCAAGGCATTTTAGTGCGGGCAAGTATTCTAAAGGCGGGATAGTCAAGACACAGCAAGGGTATGTCATCGACAAAGGAAGAATCCCCTACAAATTGAGCGAATATTTTGGGGCCAAATCAAATCGTTTTCATTCGAGCGGATTATCCTTGCACGCAAACGAGGAGAGAATCAGGATAATCAACCAGCTTGCAAAACTAGGGTTTAGAGTTGTTGTCCCAAAATATCCCGATCTTGGGAGCACCGAACCTAAAAGAGTGTATCCCAAAATAAGAGGAATTGCAAGAACATTTACCCCAAAAAAACCAATAAGGTACGGGATGTCTTATGAGGATGACAAGTATTCCGGAAAACATTATCTGAAAAAATCCCAGATCCCTACAAACAATTATTGGGCGCGCGACATATACAAGATTGTGGACGGAAAAAGGATAAGGGTTGTTCCAAATTCGACAAGTTTTTTGGGAGAGGGCGGCCTTTCAGTTGACATTGCCCAAAACGTATTTTTCGCCTCGCCAAGGCTTAAAGAAGACAGGAACGTTGAGAAAATAATTGAGAAAGGGGGAAAAGTGTATTTCTTGGAAAAAGAAGGGAACAAATATTCGCCACAACTCAGCAGAGCATTTGGCGCCAAAGTGTTTGAAAAAGGAAGCCACATAGACCTCTTCATGGGTGTTATTGGAAAAAATTTGCTTGTTGACCCTTTCTTTTTAGCGGACAATAGGGGGATAATCCGAAAAGCTGCGAATGAGAACGGGCTTAGACTAATGATGGTGCCTTCTTCCGAAGTAATTTTCCATCCATCAAATTTTCTTATAATCGGGGAAAACAAAGTGCTTGTAGAGAAACGCGCAGTGAAAACAATGCGCGCACTAAGAAAGGCGGGCGTAGAAGTTGTTCCAACAGCAGTTGCGCTCAAAGCGAACCTTGAATACGGCGGGGGAGTCCGCTGCATGGTGAACGAAGTCTAAAATGGATTAATTATTATACTTCTTAAGCGCATTTTTGGAGGGTGTTTGGATGAATCGCAAAACTATTATTGCCCTAATTGTTCTAGGGATTCTTCTATCAGGGCTTATGAGTCTGTCGGGCTGCGGAAAAAAAGGGGACGAAAGCAGCGATGCCAACGTTTCAGTGTTGCCCGGCGAAGGCACAATATTAATGGGCGTTGAGCTAAATGACTTTTTATCTGATGCTGACAAGGCAAAATCACTTGGAGTAAATATTGTGAGAGTTCCGCTAAGATGGGGGCAAGTGGAAGCTGAAAAAGGCGTTTATGATTTTTCCAAATATGATGCGATAGTGGACAAGGCGCAAGCACTCGATATGAAAATATATTTCACCGCAAAAGCGCTCTCATCCTGGGGTACAGTGGCACCGCCTTCAAGCAACGGAACTTACCTTGCATCTTCAATGCCTGTGAATGAAGAGGATTGGACAAACTTTTTAGCAGAATTTGCGAAGCGATATAGAGATAGAAACATAGTTGCAGGATATGAGATTGAAAATGAAGTGAATTCGCCCGCATTCTGGAAAGGAACTATACAAGATTATGCCACTCACCTTAAGGCGAGTTACATTGCGATAAAATCGGCAGATCCTGATGCATTGGTTCTTGCATCATCACTTGCGTGCGGAATCACAAGCGACGCAAGCGGAAAAGATAGCAGTGCAAAAGTGCAGAAATTCGAGTCCGATCTAGGAACCATACTTGATACAAAAACATTTGACGTAGTATCAGTACATGACTATTATTTTCCGGATCACGAGGTGAACGGAATCACTTTCCAGACCTACCTTGATACAATAAAGAACGCAATATCTTCAAGAGGGCTCACAAGCGACATATGGATTACTGAAGCGGGATATGTCTCCGTTTCTTCCAAAGTCGGATCAAGAACTGATCCGGGTTCTGAAGAGAACCAGGCAAAATGGTTTAAAGCGGCGCATGCTTATGCGCAAAGTCAGGGAGTTAAAGTAATGTCTTGGATAACGCTTAATGACAGGGAAGAGCCCTACTTTGGAACAATGGGCATGCTTAACTCAGACGGTTCAAGAAGATTAGTTGCGGATGTATTTGAAAGTCTTGCTGTGAAATAACCTTCGATTTTTTGTTTTTTCCTCCGGCTAGTCCCCTTCATAAGTATTAAAAGCCGAGGGACTCTTTTCTCTTTAAATGGCAAACTACCAAGTATTCTTTCCGTATGACACGATGCGCCTTGAGCAAAAACAGCTAATGGAAGACATCGCAAAATCCATTGCTGAAAAAAAGACCTTTCTTGCTCACGCCCCTACAGGTTTAGGAAAAACAGTTTCCTCTCTTGCGCCCGCGCTTTCTTACGCGCTAAAAGAAGGAAAGAAAGTCTTCTTCCTTACTCCAAAAATCTCCCAGCACGAGATAGTACTTGAAACGGCACAACTCATGAACAAGAAATTCAATCTTGGGATACGCACAATTGACCTTGTAGGAAAAAAACAGATGTGCATAGACCCTTTCCTCTCAAGAGTCGGGTACGGTTTCTACGAAGCGTGCTCTAAAAAAAAGAAAGACAAGCAATGCAAATACTACAATAACACCAGAGGGTTCACCCCCAAACAAAAAGCGATTGCGAACAGGCGAAAAGCTGACATATTGAAAAAATACAATTGCAGTCACGACCAGCTAAAGGATTTATGTTTGATGAAAGAGCTTTGCCCTTACGAAATAACACTTGAAATGGTGAAGAAAGCGGATCTTATAATTTGCGACTATTCCCACTTGTTCAATGAAGACATAAGAGAGGCAATCCTTGCTCCTGCTGGAATTGTGCTTTCGGATTGCATTGTGATTGTTGATGAAGCGCATAACTTGGCTTCAAGGCTAAGAGACATGCTTTCAAGCGAACTTGATATGAGTGTAGTTGAGAAAGCGGGCAAAGAAGCAAAAAATGTTGGCGATTTTGACGTAGAATTCTTGATGACTGACATCGGAAAAGAAATAATGGGCTTAGGGAAAAAACTTTCTCTTGACAGAGGGGAAGCAGTTCTTGGTTTTGAAGATATTGATCTATTCAAGCGCGTTGTAAAAGGAAAGAGTGAGGCTGTTTCTGAAGCCGCTCTAAAATACATGGCAAAAACAAAAACCGAAGGATCGTTCTTGCTGCACGTGGACGAGTTTCTCACTGATCTCTCGCGCGAAAAAGAGAACACGCTTCACCTAATCGAGCGCCGAAACGGATTAAGAGTGAGCATTAATCCAATGGATGCTTCTGAAATTGCGGCAGATGTGTTTGGCAATGCGCACTCCGCAGTACTGATGTCGGGAACACTGCTGCCGCTGAAGATGCACGCTGACATATTGGGTGTTGATGGAAAAAAAGCGATAATGAAAGAATACAAATCCCCCTTTGATCCGAAGAATCGCCTCAACATCTTTGTGAATAAGACCACTACAAAGTATTCTTCAAGAAGTGATGAGCAGATAGAAGAGATAGCGGATGTTATAGAGAAAGTAATTTCAAAAGTACCAGGTAACACAATTGTTTTTTTTCCTTCTTTTGAAATGATGGAAAGAATTTCTCCTCTCTTGAGAATAAAAAGAAAAGTTTTGAAGCAGGAACGCGAGATGAGTGCCACAGAAAGAACTAATCTTATACATAACTTTAAGTTGCTTGGTTCAAGTTTTGGAGGAGTACTCTTAGCTGTGAGTGGGGGGAGTATCGCAGAAGGAATAGATTTTCCCGGCGAACACTTGCTCTGCGCAATAATAGTTGGAATACCTTTCGCCAAAGTGAGTGTCGAGAGCGAAGCAATGATACGCTTCTTTGACAAAAAATTTGCGAATGGTTGGGATTATGCGTATAACGCTCCGGCGATAGCGAAAGCCGTACAGGCTGCTGGAAGAGTAATACGAACAGAAACTGATAGAGGCGTTTGTGTGTTTTTGGATCAGAGATTTGCGGAAGAGCGGTATAAGAAATTCTATCCCCTGGACTTTGCTGCAAAAATTACAAAAGAGCCTGAAAAACTTGTTGAAGAGTTTTTCAAGAATTAAAATTTAATTAAGGGCTAGAATTTATTTGCTAATTGGTAGTACTTTTCAAGCAACGCTTTTTGATTAGGGTTAAGCCTGATTTCTTGTCTTGCTTTTTCTGCAATCAGAATGTTGTTCGCGATGTTTGTCAATACTTGGTGATCCGCCGCAGGCATCTCAATGCCCCACTCTCTGGCGTCAAAGAAAATCTTAAGCACCTTGTGAGCTTCCTCGCAATTTGCCCCTGAACCTTCGGCAATTTTTTTTATCGAGCTCATCTTTGCTTCGGCCCAATTGGTTCCTCTCGTTCCAAGGCGAGGCCTGCCAGGCTTGGCTGACAATGTTCCTCTCTCGCTTTTCGCGTACGCTTCCTGTATTTTTGCGATGCGTTGTCTAAGTTCACCCATCATCTGGGGTCTTGTTTTTCCGGCCGGATTTATTGGTTTCTTTGGTATGCCTGGCATAAAACAACCTGTGTTATAGAACTTGAGGCTTAACTTGTTTATTAACGTTTGGGGGCGGCTGTGTACTTTAATGTAAAACCTGTACTTTAATGAGGCGCGTGTACTTAAATGCCTTAATCAATGCCCTTTAGGATAGTTAGGTTCTGCCAGTCCATTCAGCAAAAAACTGTTTCAAAAAGGATTCCATGAACTTGTGGCGTTTCAAAGCCATATTCTTGGCAGTGGCAGTAGAAAAGTTGTCTTTCAACTTTAGAAGTTTGCTATAAAAGTGGTGTATTGTTGAAGGGTCTTTCTCTGACTCATCAAAATTTGTTCTATCAAAGGGCTTTTCAGGAACCCAAAACGGAACTTTGTGTGAAGCTCCAAACGAAAATGTTCGCGCAATTCCTATTGCTCCAATTGCATCAAGATTGTCAGCATCCTGCAAAATGAGCGTTTCAATGTCAGAAACGGTTTTGCCCTCTTTTGTAAAACCATATTCTTCGTGAAATTCAACACAATGTAAAACTTTGGGGATTAATTCCTGAGGAAATCGTGCTTTTTCTAAAATCTGTTTTACTTTTGGCAGAGAATCTTTGGGCTGGCAATATTCCTTTGTCTCATCTTGAATCAGTCTATGAACATCATGAACCAATGCTGATGCTCCTATTACAAGTCTATTCCCGCCCTCTTTTTCCTGAATTACTAAAGCAAGATTAAAGACACGTTTTAAATGTAAAAAGTCATGACCAGTCGAATCAGAAGAAAATAATGATTTTACTTCTTGCTCAATAGCATCAAATATTGAATCCATTAAAAAAATAATGACCGAAAGAAATAAAATAAGGCTTAAACTGGGAAATTTCAGTCATCGATGCCGTTTAGTATCATCCACAACTGGGAGGACGGTTTACTTCTCAAATTGTCCGCTTTTGAGCGTCTTTTTGTAATTAAATCTTATCGCCGTAGAAGTATATCGCGAGGCAAATCACAGAGTAGATGAAAAGTGTTGTGAGTCCGCCATAAATCTGGTCAAGCGCAAGGCCTCGAAGCATTATGTCGAGCAGCAGGTCTTTTGCGATTGTTAGCGGCAAGGCGCTTGAGAAAGCCGCTACAATGTCCGGCATTAGTTTTGTAGGAAACAAGAGGCCTGAAAGAAGAAGCATCGGGATGAAGATTAACAGTGAAGAGAGCACGACGGTGCTAAAGCTGTTGGCGAACCTTGCGATTGCAAGACTGAGGCAGACAAAAGAAAACGGAATCAACAGAAGCGCAAGCACTACATCTATTATACTTCCTGATATTGTTACCCCTGCAAAAAACATGGCGACTCCCAGAATGATGGTTGTTATTACAAGGACGAAGAAGAGTTGTCCCAGTATTTTTCCTCCGAGCCATTCAAGCTTGTTGGTCTTTGAAAGGGCTACCCTGAATGATATTCCCTGTTCGCGTTCAAGTATTACCGTTACTCCTGTTAGAAGGATGCTTGTCAAAAGCAACGCTATCACGAGGCTGACTATCAGCATTACATCCATTTTTGTGGAATTATATAACTGGTTTTCTTTTATCACTACGGGCCTTACGAGAGCTTCAGGGCTTTTTTTCCTGATGTCTTTTATCTTTTCAGTGAAATCGTTTAGAAAAGCGCTTGTTCCGTTGAGATCAGAAATAGTGTTTTCTTGAAACTTAATTGTGTCATCTATGAGGGCTTTTGATTCCTCAAGCACTTTCGAAGTGGATTCTAGCTGGTCAGAGAATTCCCTAATAGTTACTTTTGATTCATTAAGGTCACTTGTTGCGCCCGCAAGCATTACTTGTGCCGAATCAATCCCGTTCTTTGCGGTATTAAGGTCTATTAGCGCCAAATCCATTTTTGCGATTGTGGAATCAATCCTTATCGCCTGGTCATTCACATCTTTTTCTATGGCTGCGAGCGAAGTGGTTGCGGGTTCTACTGAAGCCTCTTTGAGCGCCTGGATGGATGAGAGTATTGAGCCTATGGCTAATCGGTAGGTGACAAAGTCCTGCCTTACGCCATTAATGTCCTGTTCATAGGAAGTTAATTTTTGTTTTGAAGAGGAAAGTTCTGCTCCTGCAGTCTGCACCTGGGCGGCATATTTTGTGCTCAGTTCGTCGAAAAAATTAATGTCCTTTCTTATAGATTCGAGATCCACACTTTCAAGATCAAGCTTTAATTTTTCGAGTTTTGGCTGTGACTCTTTTAGGGTGGAAATGAAGCGCTCAAGTTTGCTTTTTTCGGAATCCAGTTGCGTTTCAACTCCGGCAAGCTCATCCCAAATGTTTGTGAGTTCTGTTTTTGTCAGATCCTCTCCGATTTGCTGAATCTTTGTTGTTGTGAGAAATAATATTGCTTCTGCTGCGAGAGGGGAAACATTATCATAATATACATTCACATCCATCTTCCCGTTTCTTGGCTCCACAAAAAAACCCACATCCCCTCGGCTTCTTCTTATTGCGTCCCTCATTTCCTGTTCGGATCCGACCACTAGAAGCTTCAATTTGTTGTTGTCCTGCATTTTTATGAAAAATGAATTGTAATCAAATAGATTTGAGTCTCCTGCGTAAGTCACTGCGGTAATGTCTTTTGCCCCAATCTGGGCGATTTGGTTGTCAAGCAGCGGCTGTCCGCTAAGGGCAAGCATCACTGAACTGACAATTAAAAGTGGGTAAATGATTATGAGAAGCATAACGCTCTTCTGAGACCTTATGAGGTTGATCTCTTTCTTTGCGAGTTCCAAAATCTTTTTCATAATATTCAACAACCGTTCTTTGAATTACTTTGAGCTTGTCACTTTCATGAACACTTCTTCCAAGTTCTTTTTCTTGTATTTCGAAACCAACTTCTTCGGACTGCCCTGCTCAAGCACACGGCCTTCCATCAATAGTACCACTTCATCGCAGAGATATTCGGCTTCATGAATATAATGGGTGGTTATTACAACAGTTTTTCCAAGTTTTTTTAGTTCAAGTATTTTGTCCCAAATGTCCTTTCTTGCGGCCGGGTCTAGTGCCACAGTTGGTTCATCCATGAAAATTATGTCCGGTTCGTGGCAGAGGGAACAGGCGATATTCAATAGGCGCCTATAACCGCCGGACATTTCGCTGGCCTTTTTGTTTCGAAATCTTGAAAGATTGAGCCACTTGATCAAATATTCGCGCTTGTTCTCGCGCTCGGTTTCGTCGAGGTTATATATCAATCCGAAAAAGTCGAGGTTGTCTTTCACAGTGAAATCCTTGTAAAAATATTCTTCCTGCGGGACGAGTGAGAAATGTGATGAAATGATATTCTTGTTATAATTGAGCTCATTCCCCCTGAAAATTATTTTTCCAGAATCCGCCTTGAGCCGGCCCATGACTATTTTGGATAGTGTTGATTTTCCAGCGGCATTAGGCCCTAAGAGCCCGAGTATTTCACCCTCTTTAATTGCGAATGAAACCCCTTTGAGGACTACTTGTTCCTTGAAAGATTTTGTGATGGATTTTGCTTCAAGGATGTTTACTGCTTTTGCCATTCAAGAATAAGTGTTTTAGGTGTTATTAATCGTTTTGGAAAGGTCTGAAAAAAAGAAAAAAATGGAATGGCGTCACTTTGACGCATCCATTATACTTTGAGCTGTCGGGCCTAGAACGGACTTTTTCCATTCGGTTTCCCTTGCAGCCTCTCTTTTGCTGCGATTATTTGCTTCTGCAATCTTCCTATTCTTATTGCTTAATTTAGGCGAAGGCTTTAATTTTGCAATCAGCTTACTTTCTTCTTTTGAAGTTATCACATCATCCATATCATATTAATGTTAAGAAGCATTTAAGTAGGGGCTTGTTCTTGTAAGTCTAACTCGAAGGCACTGCATTAAATATAGAAAAGTCGTATGTATTAATATGAAATATTTTGCTTGCTTGTTCATATTTTTGTTGTTTCTTTTGTTTTTTGGATGCACCCAGCCAAATGTTATCCCTTTAGGGAGTACAGAAATTAGGGACTATAACGGCAAAAACCTTTCCTCGATTAACGAATTTCGTGAGAACTCGATAAAGGGTCCCCAGTACATTGACAAAAATAGTTATCTCCTCAAGGTAAGCGGCCTTGTGAATACGCCAAAAGAGTACACTTATGATCAGGTTATTTTTGGATTTCAGAATTATGATAAAGAGGTCACTTTAAATTGCGTTGAGGGGTGGAGTGTAGACATATTGTGGCAGGGCGTTAAGGTAGCGGACATAATAGCGCAATCAAATGCACTACCAAGCGCAAAAGTCATAATCTTTCACGCATATGATGGATATACAACTTCTTTCCCTATCGAATACGTTGAGGACAATAATATCTTGATGGCTTACAAAATGAACGGTATTGAGATTCCTCCTGAAAGAGGGTTCCCCTTCCAGCTCGTGGCTGAAAGCAAATGGGGTTATAAGTGGATAAAATGGATTACTGAAATCGAGCTTTCTGATGATATCAATTACAAGGGTTACTGGGAAGAAAGAGGGTACTCAAACACCGGCGACTTGAACGAATTCTTTTATGAAAATTAGGGCAAAACGCAATGCTAATTTATTTTTTTGTCTTGAATTCCATTGCAAGCGAATTTATGCAAAATCTTTTTCCCTTCGGGCGGGGGCCATCGTTAAACATGTGCCCCAAGTGGGAGCCACATTTTGAGCATCTGGCTTCGGTTCGTTTCATGAAGTGGCTGTTATCTTCTTCTAAAGTTACGCTTCCGGGCAACGCTTCGCAAAAAGAAGGCCAGCCGCTGTCAGAGTCGAACTTTGATTTGCTGTCAAATATTTTTTGTCCACAATAGGCGCATTCAAAAGTACCATTTCGTTTTTCATTCAAGAGTTTTCCTGAAAAAGCAGGTTCTGTGGCTTTTTTCTGCAAGACGTTGAGTTGGTCCTGCGAGAGCTTCTTTTTTGTCTCTTCAACCATTTCAAAATTCCTCCTATACTCCGCAGACCTTCGCGTGCTTCAAGTAATATTTCTGGTGATACTCACTGGCAGGATAAAATGTTTTTAACTCTTTAACTTCCGTTGCAACTTTTTTTCCCCATCTTCTTTCTTCGGATTTTACGGCATCAAGCGCATACTTTTTTTGCTTATCTCCTACAAAAAATATTGCCGAGCGATAGTTGCTCCCAATATCTGCGCCCTGGCCGTCTTTCTGGACAGGGTCATGAATAGAAAAAAACTTTTTTAACAGGTCGGCATAAGAAATTCTTTTTTCATCAAATTCAATCTCAATTGTTTCCGCGTGCCCCGTGTTTTTTGAGCATACTTGCTCGTATGAAGGACTAGGAGTTTTTCCTCCCGAGTAACCGACGCTGGTTGAAACTACTCCCCTTACTTTGTCAAAATCTTCTTGGGTGTGCCAAAAGCACCCTGCTGCAAAATACGCTTTTTCCATAAGAAAATTACTGCTACAAAAGGAGTATATGTTTATCTGTTAGTTTTGGGCTCAAAACAAGCGATGTTATTCCTGGTTTTGGCGGTGCTAAAGTGCCCTTCTACGCTCCAAAATAACCCTATTTTTAGGACATTTTTCGGGCTTTAATCAGGGTTATAATACTTCGCTATTGATAGGTATATATCAGACACAAACCGTGTCATGAACAAAATGGTGAATAAATATGGTTGATGGAAAAGATAACTTTGGTAGAGAAATGTTCAAAGCAAAGTGCGCAGATTGCGGAAAGGAAACAGAAGTTCCCTTCAAGCCTGACGCATCAAGACCTGTATACTGCAGAGATTGCTACCAGAACCACAAGAAACCAAGAAGAAACTTCTAAGTAACCTTCTATAACTAGTGGTCTCGAGAGGGGCCATTTTTCTTTTTTTAAAATTTTTTGAGTAGTGCTTTGCGTGTCTCTTATAAGGACATTCTTTACGTAATATTGTATATGGGAAAATTGCAAGTTGTAAGCAGCGCTTTTCTTAACGGAAATTTTATTCCTCCAAAATATGGAAGACTGGGAGGGAATGTTAACCCTCCGCTTGAGATAAGAAACGTTCCAAACGGAACAAAATCTTTAGTACTTATAGTTGACGATCCTGATGCCCCAACAGGAGTTTTTACCCACTGGGTTGTTTGGAACATTTTCCCTAAAGGAATCATTAGCGAGAATAACGTTCCTGGAATCGAGGGGCAAAATGACTTTGGTCAATCAAAATATGACGGACCTTCCCCTCCTTCAGGAACACACCATTATTTTTTCAGGGCATTTGCGCTAAGAGAAATGCTCGCACTTCCTAAAGGCAGTTCGCGAAAAGAACTTGAAGAGGTAATGCTTGGAAAAGTAATCTGCGAAGGCGAACTAGTTGGCAAGTACTCGAAGCAATAATTGCCAAACTAAAAAACTAATCTTTCAATTTCTCTGCAATCTCTTTGAGTGCATTTGAGGCAAAATATTTTGTCACAGGGTCCCTTGCGCGCAGAGTGAGGAAAACAAGCTTCTTCTTTTTCTTCGAGATTCTCTCATTCAGCGCTATGATTCTTTTCTGTTTTGATTCTGTGGGGGCACTCTTTTTTAGTTTCTTAAGGGCGGTGATTGATTTTGAAGCCTGCGTTAAGGCAGAGTCAACTCTTTCTCTCCCTGTTGGCTTTACACCCGCTTGAATCATGCTATTCATAATTGTTCCTTAAACAATTAAATACCCTTAACTCTTTCTTATTCTTATGAAAATAATGGTGGTAAGCGGATATTTTGACCCGATACATGACGGGCACGTAGAGTACTTTGAGAAAGCAAAAAAACTCGGGGACAAGCTTGTAGTAATATTGAATAATGATAATCAAGCGGTGCTAAAAAAAGGCAAGCCCTTTATGGTGGAGGGCGTGAGAAAGAAGATTGTCGAAGCGATTAAGTGGGTGGACGAAGTTGTTCTAAGCATTGACACTGACAGAAGCGTATGCAAAACGCTTGAACTTGTCGCAAAGCGCTATCCTAATGATGAAGTGTTTTTTGTAAACGGCGGGGATAGGAATGCAACCAACATTCCAGAGTTTGATGTTTGCAACAAAATGGGAATAAAATTTGTTGATGGCGCAGGGGAAAAGATAAACTCTTCAAGGGTATACTATTCAAAATAAATTCATTCTTGTATCTGGCAAAGTTTAATATTCAAAAGAATTCTATTTATTTTGATGAAAAAAGTTTATTTGGGGGCAGTTGCAGTGTTTGTGTTATCTCTGCTCTTGCTTTTGGCTTGTACTCAAGGCGGGGAAAAAAGGTATGCTCCTGGAAATCTTGAAGACCTAAATTTTTCAGATATGAACAATTCTTTGGATAAATCTTTCGCGAGTCGTTTTGGTGTTGATAGCGCACTAACCGAATATGGTGTTCCAACTACTCTTGGGGAGCTCGGGGGCGGAATGGCGGGCTTAAACGGAATTTGTTACCCTCAAACAAACTTTGACGAAACTTTCTTAGCCTATGCCGACGAGGGAATGGCGCTTCAAGTGAATTTGCTTGCTTGTGGAAAGCTGGGGCCTAGCAGATACAACACCGAAATACCAAAAGATATCGAAAATTATAAGGATTGGATTAAAGGAATAGTTGGAAGATACAAGGGAAAAATAAAGTACTATCAGATTGATTCTGAACCAAACGCAGGCTCCTACTTTGAGAATGGAAAAAAGGTTATCAGAATTGCGGATGAGGGGTTTATGGGTACAAAAGAAGACTTTGTCAGCCTGCTTGACGCGGCGTACTCTGCAGCAAAAGAAGCCGATCCTGAGGTCAAGATTCTCTGCTGCGGGTGGGCGATAGGAGATCTGTTTAATGATGGTCCGACGGTTGAAGAAGTAAATGAAGCAGTAAAAAAAGCCCCAGAGATTCACAAAAGTGCGTTTGAATTTGCGGAGTATGTGATGAAAAACGGGAAGTATGACATAGCATCTTTCCACCACAACAGCGAATACGAGGGCACTGCGCAATCAATTGTAAATTGGGCGAGGCAATACACTGACAAACCCATTTGGTTTGACGACATGGCTTCCGGGCCAAATCTATTTAGGGTTTTTAATCCTGAAGATACTTCGGCACTGAAACAGAAATATGACATAATGAGTGATACAACAAATCCGAAGTATGCCCAAGTGACTTTGGAGATGGATGCTCTGCAAGCGGAGTTTATGACGAAAAAAACTGTCACTTCGTTTGCCGCTGGAGTGGATAAAGTATTTATCGTTTGGTCGGTTGATGCACCTTCTTATCCTCTGGTTCATTTCAGGCACTTCGGGTTGATACGCGCAAGTGATGGTGGGAAAAAACCTGTCTTTTACACTTACAAACTATTGATGGAAAAAATTGACTTGTTCACAGAATCATCTAAAATCAAAGAAGATTTGTACAAATTCTCTTTTGTTGATAAGAGTCCGATTTTCGTTGCATGGAGTGATGGCGGAGAAAAATCAATTGATGTGGAGGAGTATCTTGGCACGAAAAAAGCAAAGATTACACACATAATAACTTTGCCGGAAGAGACAAATCCTTTGGTTGAAATTATTGATTCAAACTCCATTTTAGTTGGCTCTTCGCCAATTATTATAGAGGCCTAAATAGCATTATTGCCATTTTAGTTTAGGATAGTCGCTGGCAACAGCCGTCCAATTTGCATCAAAACTCCAATTACTCATTGGGATTCTTGTGTTTACTGTAAGATCCTTAAAGTAGGTGATTCCGTTCCAGCCTGAGCCTGAACTTGAAGCATCTATGAGTGTACAGTTTGTTGTGCCGTTGTAATAACAGCTTGTTGCAAAGTCGCCTGCGTTATCAAACCAATACACTTGATTTAACGTGGGGGTGGTAGTGCTGATTAGTCCACCAAAATAAGTTGAAGATCCGCTTATCCTATTGATTCTTCCTGTAGAAAATGAACTTGTTACTGATGTTCCTGCTACACCTACTCCCACAAGGCCGCCGACGTATCCTATTCCGTTCACATCTCCGATGGAATACGCGCGCAGTACGGATCCGCCCGAGTCAAGATAACCTACAAGACCGCCAATATAATTGCTTCCGTTCACGTCGCCTAAGGCGTAGGAATCAGACACTGACCCATTGTTAAAGCCTGCAAGTCCTCCCGCATTCCCGTTGCCGTCGACTTTTCCTGAAGCATAACTTTCTGTGATAGAGCCTATGTTACGCCCGACAAGTCCTCCTGCGTGGTCCCCTGCCGTGATAGTGTTATAGCCTACGTTCATGCTTGCAACATTAACATCCCCTATAGCATAAGAATCAATTATTGAGCCGCTATTTGATCCCACTAACCCTCCACCGATTGCGCGCAACGCCAGGACTTTTCCTGACGAGTGGCTGTTTGAAATTGTTCCATTGCTCCAAGCGGCAAGGCCGCCGACAAACATCACTGCAGTTGAATCTCCGGATGCCGAAGAATTTGAAATAACTCCCCTGTTGACCGCACAAAGACCTGCGGCATAACCGTCATAAGTGTAAAGCGAGGTCGCGTTTGCCGAAGATGTCGAAGCTGAAATCGTTCCATAGTTGAGTCCGACAAGCCCTCCCGCATTAGGTATGTAAGAAGTGATCTTTCCTGAAGTTGAGCAATTTGATATTTCTCCGTGATTCACTCCGACTAATCCTCCCAAAATGTTCGTGTAGGCAAGCGAGTTAATTCCCGAAACATTTTTTAGGTTTGACTGACCATTCACATTCAGATCTTCAAGATGTAAATTTGAAATTTTTGCACTCTTTGAAATTTGGCCAAACACTCCCCCATAGTTGCCATCTGCACTATTCATGTAAAGCCCACTTATAGTGTGCCCCTTTCCGTCAAATGTTCCGGTAAAGTTTGAGTCTATTTCCCCAATTGGCAAGAATCCTTCATATATGCCGGCGGATTGATTGTAGTTCCAAGTTAAAGTTTGGGCGGCGTCAAGATTTGCGCCAAGCGCATAATTTGCGTCAAGACCGTTTCTCATATCCTGTAGCTCTTGAAGACTGTTTATGATGAAAGGGTCGCTTAGTGTTCCTGTTCCCCTGCCGATGACGCCCGTTGATGCGGCTGTTATGGCATCAGCGACGCAATTCACTGTCAAAGTATAATCTTCTGTTTTTGTAAGTCCTTGAGCAGTGGCGTATGTAACAATGAACCTGCATTCTGCTGTTGGGGTGCTGTTTGTACAGGGGCATTCCTGGTTGATGTCTGTAAGGTAGAAAAGGTTTTCTGCGCCGTGCGGTAAGGTCTCGTCAAACCCTATGCTTTTCCCATCTTCCGATTTTATTCCGATAATTGTTATAGTTTCGCCGGTGTTGTTCTGCAACGAAAACAATCCGTCGCCGTTAGAATCAACCACCGCTTCCATAATGCTTATCGGAGATGATATGCTATTGGCCTTTGAAATGCCACCCCCCAACTGCTGTGATGGGCTAGCGACCATGCTAATAGTAAGCCCTACAACAATCAAGCCAATAATAACTATTACGGCTATGATTAGGAGATACTCAATCGTTCCTTGGGCTCGTTGCATGAATAACTAACATTCTTGGTGGTATTTAAGCGTTGATGGAGAATCTTTCGCCAAAAGCGGCGAGTTAGGGATATTGATTTGGATCTGAGAAAGTCATTTGAAATATTTTTTCATCGGCGCGAAATAGTAATCTATCCAGCCTTGTCTATAATTTTTTCCTTGTCCGGAAGGAATCTTTGTTTGGGTGATTGTGACCTTCGTTGACTCTTTCTTTTCTTCAAAAAGAACTTCTAGTCTTGAGCTTTCGCTTTTTTTTGGGAACTCGCTTGTCCTCCATTCCTGCACAATCCTCTTGTATGGCTCAAGGACAATGTTCTTCCCTTTTGCATATTCATCCCATGCGGTGAACTCGCCACCGACCTTGTCGCTTGCAGTGGCTTTTGAGCCAGTAAACTCGCTGTGCTTCTTTCCATCAAGCCACGCGGAGTAAATAACTTTCGCCTTGACTGGAAAAGTTTCGGATACTTTTAAAGAATCAAACTTCATGGGGTTCACCTTGATAGTATTAATTTTTTAAGAATATTAAGCTTGCTATTGGAAAGTATTTACTCAAGCTCTCTTTTCAAAATCTTGTGCGCGTTATTTATTTCCTTGAACTTATCAACACTTCCGCCTTCTCTATCTGGGTGGTGCTCTTTTGCAAGTTCCTTGTACTGCTTGTTTATCGCTTCAACGTCGTTTGTGTCGTGGTCCAGTCCCAAAGTTTCCCTTGCTGCCTTTCTTCTTTCGTGCAAGTCGTCATCTTCCATGAATATGTCCACAAATTCTTGAATGTTCTTTTCTTCATTAAGCACTGAGGCTACTTCGAGTTCTATTACTTTTGAGACAATAAACAAATTCTCGGCAAAACTGCCAAACAATTTGTGATCATAATACAAATAATGGCCTTGCATATACCATTCTGCGAAAGCTGGAACTTTCTTGTGAGCTATTCCGCCTATTGGTATCTCTATTTGTTCCTCTCTTACGCCAAGTTTCTTCAGTGACTGAATTATCTTGTTCTTGTATGAAAGAGCCCTGCGGCTTGAGGAGTCCTTTACTGGAGTCACATCAAGTTCGTGACCTTTTACCTTTATTTTTACCATCAATAATCAATTCCTTCGTTCCTTTCTATGTAAGACCCTAACCCAGCAGTTTATAAGCGTGCGCGAAAAGGTTCACTGGGTTTCCCATTTGAGCTTAGGATAAGCTCCCGCGACCGTGGCCCATTTGTTGGCAAAGTCCCATGAAGCCATTGGCTGGTTCGAAGATGAATAGAAGTATGCCTGCGTCATGCCGTTTAAGTCGTTGCATCCTATTCCGCTACCGCACATTACATTGATGTCTGATGAATTTTTGTCCCAAAAAGAATTGGATATGGTTCCGCTGCTGGACCCTATAAGGCCTCCGACACTGCCTGTGTTTGGCCCCGAATATGAAACTTGTCCGGCGGAAAATGAGTTTGATATTAATGCGCTGCCGTTTCCTATGAGGCCTCCCAAAGGAACTCCTCCATATCTAGAATCTTTAGCAAATACTGCTCCTGTAGAATAGCTGTTCGAGATGTTTACAAGGTCGTATGTTATGCCGACAAGGCCACCTACATTCCTGCAATCGCCAGTGCACCCGTTTGCGCCGTCAATTTTTCCTGTAGCATAAGAATCTGATATCGATGCGCCTCTGCCCATATACCCAACTATTCCTCCAAGATCATCGCAATCACTTCCTGCAACAGATATGCTTACGGATGATTTGGTCTCGGATATTGTGGTTCCATTCCATATTACTGAGGCAATTCCGCCAGCAATAGAAGACGCTACAAGAATGTTTCCGGATGATGATGATTTCTGTATCGACCCATTATCCAAACTTCCAACAAGACCGCCAGCTAGCGAATTTCCGCCGAAGGTGGACTTTACGGAAGTGTTCAATACGTGTACATTGGAGATATTCGCCGTGCCGTACGCAAGAAGAGGGGCAGCATAGAACCCGCCACTTGTCACATCAAAATTCGAAAGAGTCAGGTTCTTTATCGAAGAGCCCGCGGAAGCATGGGCGAAAAGCGCAGCATTACCTCCAGAAGAATTTATCATAATGCCTGATATCGTGTGACTGCCGCCGTCAAACTGTCCCTTAAGTTCAGGAATTGGAATGAATCCTGCGCCGTTATTCCAAAGCTCTCCGCCAGAATGGGTCGCAGCATATATGTCGATATTTGAAGATAGGAGATAATTCATGTCGGCGTTGATGTTCATGTCCTGTAAATCTCTAGGCGAAGTGATAACTTTTGGGTCTGCAAGTGATCCCGATGCGACGTGCCTTGTTGCAAAGCATGCAACTGTGTTTGTCTGCGAACTGCAATTCCAATCATATTTTGTTGACGTCGTAACGATTTGCGATGCCGTGCCTGAGGAGCAGGCGCCGGTTGAAGGCGGGAACGAGACTTCAGAATTGTTGTCGCTTCCGCATGCGCTCTGAGCTGTAACTGCGCTGTTTGAGTTGCTGCTTGAGGTTCCTTTCTGAACTATCTGTACCGTGCTTGTCGACGGAGCGGTAACTGTTATCGTGGTCCCTATTGTCAGGTCCGCAGGGAGGCTTGGGTTCCACCCTGATGTCGTCATCGTGTAGCTCTTGCTGTTGATGACAAGAGTTGTACCTAAGGGAAGGCCGTTAAACGCATCGGCAAAGTTCCCTGTTTTTGGGACCAGAGTAAGATTGACATCCTGTGTTTCTCCTGGACCGATATTTGATCTTTCCGTGGATATTCCTTGAGCCAAATCTTTTGCATCCTGAAGTCCTTGCACGCTTATTGTTTCGCTTCCTTGGGAAACAGATACTTGGGATTGCCCGCCTGAAAGCACGCCGCTAGTTGCGAGAATCACTATTGCAACTATTAGTATGGCTGCACCTATAATGAGTAAGTATTCTATTGCGCCTTGTGCTCTTTGCATCCTATAAGTAAATCTTTCTTTGTATTTAATTGTTCGGTTGGAATTTTTTAAGGGTGCGACTAGGCAACAAAAGTAATTCAGACACAATTTGTTGGACGAAGCAAACTGGGTTTGCGCGTCCCACAAAGTCCATTGCCTTTGTTTGGACAATAATTTTTAACCCCTCTTTCTTTAAATACCTCTTCTTCTTTTTTCTAATATGCCAAAAAACATTTCAGAAACAAAAAAGAAGCTTGACATAATAAAACGCGTGTGCACCGCGTGCAAGGCTGATTGCTGCAAGATGGGCGGTGCAGAGTTCACCAAAAGCGAAATGCAAAAAGTTGTTTCTGCTGGGCACCTTTCGCATTTTAGGAAAATAAGCGAAGACCATTATGAAACAGCTACTCATGACGGGGTGTGCGCTTATCTTGGGAAAGATAATCTTTGCTCGATTCATTCGTTGAGACCTAAGATGTGCAAGGGCTGGCCGGTACACCTTGACTTTAAGGACGGCAAAAAGATTTATTTGCTAATGAGTTGTCCTTTGACATCTTATTTATCAGAAAAAGAAATAAACGTGATGAAGAAACAAATGTCAGGGTACACTGAAGAAGTGCTCTTCTGTAACGGAACAAAAATGAATGCTGAAGAAACAAAGAAAGTTGTTGCAAAATATGAAAAATACAAAATGAAAATATTGGATTGATCTTAACGGATCCTTAAAACAAACACGTAAGTAGGTCTACAATTTGCTTTTTGGAAAGATTAAAGTAGTTCATCTGAACTAATCATATTATGCCTGATGTAGTTCTCCTAAACCTCAGCCCTTACAGGCCATTAAGCACTAAGGTGCTTGCTAGAAGCCTTGTGAAAGCGGGCGTGAGCTGTAGTGTTTTAGACTTTTCGGACCTTGAAAGAAAAACGGTTTCGCCTAATCTTGCAAAAGGCACATACGCTCCGTCAAAATTCGGTGAGTTTGTGGAAAAGGTCAAAAAAGAGATAGATAAAGAATCAAAAGAGCTGTCAAAAGTGAAATTCATCGGGATAAGCTTTTATGACTGGGAACTTGAGAAGCACATAACTTTTCCCATTTCACATTATCTGAAAAAGAATTTTCCTTCGGCGCTTCTTGTCGGCGGGGGACCTGCATTTAACACAAATCCTAAAGGGTTCTTTTCAGCCGCAAGACTTGATTATGCGATTGCCGGCGAAGGGGAGAAGGCATTTCCTGCCCTAGTGAAAGCGATAATGTCGGGAGACAAAAAAAGAATAGGCGAAGTCGAAGGGGTGTTAATGAGAAAAGGCGGACGGATAGTTTTACCTGCAAAAAAAGCTATGCTGACCCGCGAAGAAATAGAAAACTCTCCAATCACTTTCGCAAAAGAAGCCAGTGGAAGAGTTGTCACTTATACCGAAAGAGGTTGCGCGAACGCATGCGTGTTCTGTTCTGTCCCAAGAAAAGGAAAGCCCGTTGCGCTAAAGGACGAAACGATAATCGAAGGGATAAAAGAGCTTTCAGACTTGAAATATATAAAAGAAATTCACTTTGCAGATGATCAATTGTTCTTTGACAAGGAAAGGACAATGAGGCTCTTTAACAAAATCATTGCACTTGGGCTCAATAAGAGATTCAAATTCTCAGGACTTGCAACAGTGGATTCTTTTTTGAAAAATGGTCAGGTAGATGTTGAATTTATTAGATTCTTGAAGAGAGCTAATTTTAGCCAGCTTTCAGTGGGGACGGAAGCGCTCAATGATGCCATGCTAAAAGAACTCAAAGGGGGAAGATTTACTGCGATTTTGGCAATGAAAGTAAATGAAGCGTTAAGAAGCGCTGGAATATCCACTGCACACTTCATGCTTGCAGGAGGAATCGAAACCCGCGGCAAAGATTTCCTCGAATCATATTATAGAGGGCTTGTTAGAGGAATGAAACACAGGAGCGATTATTTCCAACCCGCGATTGTACAGGCGTTTAGAACATCAGCCTACTTTGACAAAGCAAAAAAAGAAGGAGCACTATTCACCCAGCACGGAAAGCCGTTCAAGGGAACGGGAAATCGATCAACCACTGCGGCGTTTGTAGTCCCAAAGGACCCGGCACTTAGGGAAGTTTTTTTAAAAGCCCTAAGAAACGGGAAAAAATCATTCAACCAATATGATGTTGAGACGATGGTGGATCTGAGCAAAAAACTTGACGCGCTTGGCCAAAACTCTCCCGGGATGACAAGACGCCTGCAAAAACAGCTCGGAGTGGAACTAAGCCATGATGATAGGGCTGCAAATTTGTGGCATAATTTCTTTTTTTTGGCAATCAAAAGAGAGATAAAAAATAAAGGTCTGCCTCAAAACAGCAAAGGCTATACTATGCTGATGGCTGATGAGGCGATGAAACAAAGACTGATGCAGGAAGCCAAATACTCTGCAAAAAAATATTCTCAGGAAAGGCAGAGGGCTGAAAAACTAAAAGGCATCTCGAGACTAAGACAAATAGCAAAAATGAGAAATAAATTCGGGGTTGGAATGGAGCTGCCTGATAGATACAGGGCAATTAGAAGGAAATAAGCGGACTTTACCGCGCACAATTAAATACAACTTCTCATGGTATTCTATATGCCTCTCTCAATAAAGCGAAAATTTAATCTCCGAAAATCTCCTAAGAACCTTGAGAAGTTCAAGGCGATGTATGCCGGGAAGATGGCTGCGGGCACGATACGTCTTGCTGATGAACGGACAAAAGTAATAAGTGCGGTTTCTTTTGTAAAATCCCTTGTCGGGAAAGAAGCCCTAAAAAGAGGAGGGGAAGGAACGCAACTGGTTTTTCCCATGCGTTCTGCTCTTGGGCACGGAGAATTTGTTAAAGGTATTTTGAAAGTCATCGCCCCGAGAACCAGGGTGGTGTTTCTTGTGACACCGCAGCACACTTATCTTTCAAGCGTTCCATTCAAGGATGCAAATAATCGGGCGATAAAAAAACGGGCGCTTGAGAATCTTTCGGGGCATGTGAGAAAATCAATACGCCCAGGAATGAAAACTGTAATTGTTGATGACGCTGATTCTGGCGGAACTTTTCGCGCGGTGACAAAGTCCATGAGAAGCATGGGGCTTATTGGCGCTGGGAAGGGAGTGGAACTAGAAAGCACTCTTCCTTTGGGCGATTTTGTTTTGGATTATTACCATACTGATACTGGCGAATACCGAAGAAGGCTCACTTTAGGTTGGGAAAAAGACTTTGAAGGCAAATCTGCGATGGACCAAGGCAACTGGGAAAGATACCAGAGAAAACTAGGGGTGTACAAAGGAGCCCCAATTCCAACACGGCCCTTAACAAGAGACTCAAACCAAAGGAGAAGAATGCTGTTCAATTTGGGCGTTGCTGTTGCGAACGAATACTTGGCAATGAGAAAGAAATAATCTTTGTTAGCGTTTAGTTGTCTTCTTGTAATCAAAGTATGAATAAGCTACTGTCGCGATGGCTGAAATCATTATCGGAAAAAAGATGAAGAAGAATGCGAACTGGGGCAAAAGCGCACCAATAGCTATAATTCCCGCGCTCAGTTTGAAAGCCTTCCCTCCGAATGCATGAGTGTTATCCCAAACCTCTTCGCTATGAAGAGTCCAAGGAGTTCGAATTCCAATAAAGTAATTCTTCTTCGCGTGGGATATTAAGTTTCCTATGGAGAAAAATAGAATTGCAAGCGCTAATGCTATCGCCTGATTGAAATCCACCAAAACCCCTAAATTCCAAAGGAGAATTAGTGCTTGCAAAAATAAAAAGAAAGTGATAAAGTTAATCATGAACAACTCGTAATGCTCGCTGAACTTCTCAATGTTTTTCTGCAAGGGGTCAAGCTTTGGAATGAAATATAAAGCGACTGCAATTATTGCGGTAAGGGCGGGCAAGAGATATGCGCTAGTTTCTTTTGGCATGAAACCATTCGCTTCGCCGCTCAAACCCCAAGGAGAAGCCATCTGTGCCGGAAGCTGGGGGTAGAAGAGGAATGTCATTATGAATGAAAGAAGCACAAGAAACACCATCGTGAAGAATCTGATGCTTTTCTTTATGTCCTTCTTCTTTGGAAGTTCTTTTTGTTTCTTTTTTGGCATGCGATAGAAAGGGAGTAAGTGTTATTTAAGGATTTAGCCAAGTCATTTGGGGGCGAGGGGTTATTGTCCTTTCGCGCCCAAACATTATTAAGGGTGCGAGGAGTAGTTTTTGTTATGCACCATATAATCGTTGGCCCGCGGAGAAAACCTAGACAAACAAGCCTGGGAAAGTACGAGAGAAAGGCGAAGGAAAGATTTGTTTTCAAGGTCAATGAAAGCCTTATTGGAGAAATCAAGAACCAGCAGGAAAAAGAAATTCTTTCGGAAATTTTTTTAAAAAAAGTTCCTGTTAGCGAAGCAATCCGATTGTTCTCTGAGCGATATAGGGTTCCTCATGAAGAAGCAAGGGCGGTATATGATAGGGCATATCAGAGCGCAAGGATGAAGGCTAAAGAGATGCCTCAAAACATAGTGAAAAGAACAATTGTACGAAAGAGCGAAGCGGTAAATTGGGAAAATCCTACTGGCGGACAATTAAGGAGATTTCGGGCTGATGTGATAAAGACATTTGACAGAAAATTGCCTCAAATAGAGCGAAACCACAGAATGTTAAGAGAATACGCGAAAGGAGAAAACGTATCCCGAATCGCGAGAAATGAAGGTCTTGCAGTAGGAACGGCCCACGTTCTCATAACGCAGGCGCTAAAAACTAATCCTTCAGTTCGAGACCAAAGAAAGCAGGCAAAAGCGGGACTCAAAGGGGTTGTTCAAGAAATAAGGGCGGCTAATCCAGGGCCAAAACAGGAAAGAGTTTTGTCCCCGCAATTTTCTGAGAAAAAAAGAGGCGTTGAACAAAGAAAACTTTTAAGGCTCCTAAAAAACAGGGGCGTGTCAATGGCATACGCCCAAGGAGCAACCACTCCAACAATAGCGGAACAATTCAACATGACAAAAGCAAATGTGAGCCAAAAAATAGTTGCAATGCGAAAAGAACAGCCCGATCTAATTGAGCAAAGAAAAAGTGCAAAAGCCAAGCAAAGGCCGCTAAAGAAAGAAAGATTTTTGCGAGAAAATAAAGGTAATGAAGCGAAAAGAGGGGTTGTTCAAAGAAAACTTATCCGAACGCTAAAGAATATCGGCGTAGCAAAAGGCTATGCTCAAGGCGAAAAACTTGGCGATATTGCCCAATCATTCAACATGACAAAAGCGAACGTTAACCAAAAACTAGTGGCGATGCGAAAAGAGATGCCTGGACTTACCGAACAAAGAACCAACTCAAAAACTGCGAGAAAAGCTCTTCCAAGACAAAGAGCAATAACCGGCGCGAGAGTCGCTCTTGATTCGCAAAAGGCTCAAAGAAACGCGCAAAAAGAAGAAAGAAACAGGCTCATACTTGAACAATATTTGTCCGGGGCAAGAATAAAGTCCCTCGGAAACGGTTTTGGGATTGCTCCAAATCTTAATTGGGCTTCAGCTTATGGAATTGTAAAAAGAGCAATCAAAGAGAATCCTTCCCTTCTCGGAGTAAGGCAAAAGGCTTTGGAAACAATCAAACTTACTCGATCAAAAAAAGTCCCCCAACCAAAAACACCGTCAGGAACGCAGCGAAGAAGAACAAACTTTCCTGTTAGAAGCGATGAGTCCATACTAAGAGAAATCGAAAGGGACGCGCTATTCGCAAGGCTTGGAATCCAAGGGAACAAGAACGCGCCGGAATGGAGAAGAGAACTTATAAAAAAGATCCATGAAAAAATGCTGCGAAAAGAACGCGAAAACATCGACAATCCTTGGTAAAGCCCCTAATACCATTTTGCAAATGCGCCGTTTGATTGGCGAGTGAATCATTTTCTTAAAAAATAATTTAAAACCATATTGAACCTTCCGACCTTTGTGGGGCGCAATAATAGGGCTCATTGGCGCATTCCTCCTTTGGATGAACTTTGTCTGACAAAGCCAACCAAACTACTTTTGTCGCCGACACCAAACCTCCCCAACTTTTTTAAGTGCTTCAAGCGGAAGTTCTTCTATGGGCGAAAAGCTAATAAACCATAGCGAACTATATCTTGCTATGGCTAATGCAACTACTATCCAAGTCAGCGCTGAACTGAAAAAGACTCTTGAGAAAAGAAAGATTGTCGATGCAGAGTCCTATGAGGAAGTAATTTGGGATTTACTCGAGGACACCATGGAACTAAGCGAAGAAACCAAAAGGGATATTGCAAAATCCGAGGCAGATTTTAAAGCCGGCAGATTTATTACTCACGAGCAACTCAAAAAAGAACTTGGTCTTAAGTAGGTGCGCAAGATGACGTACCAAATAATCTATTCTGACGATGTCAAAAAACAAATTAAAAAGCTAGACAGGCAAGTCAGCGAAAGAATAATCTTGGTGATCGAAAGATGCAAAATCAACCCTTATTCGCACGTAACCAAAATAGTTGGAACTGATTACTTTAGGGCTAGAGCGGGCGACTGGCGAATAATTATGAAAATAGAGAATAATACCTTGATGATACTTGTAGTAAAAGTCGGCAAAAGGGAAAATGTTTATGCCAAGCGCTGAACAAGAAAGCCAAAATATAACGCAATTTATTGGACACTTTTCTTAACCTAACTTATTTAACTTCCAAATACAGTAATATTTCATGCTCAGGAGAAAAAAGGCTCGAAATCTTGCGGGACAGAAGGAGTTCGAATTCAACGCTCTGACGCCCCAGAACCGCCAGTATCTTAATGATACCCAAGTAAAGCTCTATGAAAGACAAATGAGGATAGGGGGCGCTCTCTCGCTTACACCGGAAAAAGTTTATTCAAATCCGGAACTTAGAAAAGAACTATTTGAAGTCCTCCCACAAAAAACAAGAATGGACGCGCTAAGAGGACTACTTAAAGGAAGAGCGTTTTTTGCGATGGGCAACGCGAAAAGAAAAAAGATATCTAGCCTTGCATTTGACGAAAAAAAAAGACAAGCGCTACTTGACAAAATCAATTCGCTCTCCGAAGAAGAGCTGGCAAACACTGTCATTGCGGCGCAAAAACTTACTGGCGGGAAGTTCGATTCGTTTGTGCTAAAGCTACTGAAAAAATAAAGAAGAACAGGGTGGCCTGCGGGATATATCTAAATAAACTCTTTTTTGGCTGATTTCTTAATCCATAAGCACAATTAAATATCACAAAAGCCATCTATTTGGCGGTGTTATCTTTTGAAAAGAGGCCTTGTGATTGGTGAACCATGTCTTAATGACTGCTCAAAAAAACCCATAAAAGTAGTGGGCGTAATGTGCTCAAAGCGCGAAGAATACGCTTGCGCAAAGGAAGATCCGATTAACCTCGAACTATTGAAGATAGCGCTAAGCGAAGCCGAAAAAGCGGGAGCGAAAATTGAGCTCATAGATCTTCGCCACTTACAGATAGGCGCATGCAAGGAATGCTATTCTACATGCCCTGCACAATGTAGATACGACGAAGAGAACAATCAATGCGACTGTTACACTCACAAGACTGATGGCGTTTTTGTTGATGACAACACTCTTCTGCCACTGGATGAAGCTTACGATAGGCTCCCAAAAAAAGACTTCTTTAAGGCCTACAATTCTCCGGGGGACTTTGTGAAAAAGGATGAGATGTGGAAAGTTTACAAAGCGCTCTACGAAGCCGACGGGATAATATTCTCGACAAGCACAAGCTACTACAGCCGACCTGCACTCCTGCAAAACATGTTCTCCCGTCTCTGCGCACTTGACGGCGGAGTCGAAAAGCTTTGGGGCGACGGAAAAAATCTCGAAAACTCAGTCAAATATGCTCTGAACAAAAAGGCGTTTTACAAACAGCGCCTCTACGGAAAGCACGTCGCATTCATCAACGTAAGCAAAGAAGGAGACTCTGTTTCGCCTGACCTGATGAAAGCCTGCACGATGATGGGAATGAAAATCTTGCCCTTGGGAGTCGCCTATGCGGTATCATGGTATGACGATTCAACGCACAGAAATGACAAAAAGAAAGTGCTCTCCGACAAGTACGCTCTAAATTTGACAAGAAGAATAGGGTCTGTAATGGTGCGCGAAATAAAAAGAAACGAAAGAATCTACGGAATTAAAAGCAAAACAACCTGATCCAAAAGGAAAGGATGTTGTTAGCGCTTGCAAAACCAAGCTTTGATCTCCAAAGACAACTAATCTTTTTTAGTTGAGGCCTTCCCTTACAATTAAATACTTTGGAAAAGTAAGTTCTTTATGCCTCAGCGAACAAGAACTGTGTTAGGACTCGGAGAAGGATTACGAACAAAGAAAGCGATTGATCTTGCATTAAAGCACAAAAAAACAAATTTTGTCGCGGTAGAGAAAATCAAAAGCGCCCAAATGAAACACTTTGAACACCTAAAAGAAAGGGTCCGAACTGCTTGAGTTTCTAAAAAACTGATTTATTTCGCATGACCTTTTAGAGGCGTTTCTTATTCTTCGCCACCGGCACCACACTTGCGAAACGGACTTAAGCCTAAAGAGGCAATTTTCTTCAAAAGGGCTTAAAGTTAAAAGCGCTTCTATGCATCAATTGATGCATTGGTGATGCATGAGTATGAGGACAACGCTGGATCTCAAAGGTGCTCCTGAAGCAATCCTTGGCAAAGCGATGGAATATGGGCTTGCGCGCTCAAAAACTGAAGCGATACGCATGAGCATATTCGCGCTCAATAAGGAATACGGGCTCATAAAGGATTTAGAGAAGGAACTCGTTGCAAAGAAGATAACTTCGGAAAAAGCCGAAATGAAGGCCAAAGGAAAAAAATACCTTTCCGAAGAAGACGCGCTCAAAAAATACAAGCCCCTTACTAGAAAAAAATAGGGCTCTTTGATGGAACTAAAAGAATGGCGACTTGCCTTCAAGCTGAAGTGGGACAGATATTTCTCGCGATTTGACAAACAAACGCAACGCCAAATACTCAAAAAACTCGAGCACATGAAGCAACCCCTCTTGGCAAGAGGCCTACACTCCTCGAACTTCCAAGTCGAAGAAATCGGCCAATACAGGATAGCCTTTTATCAGAACGACGAAAATCACACAAAAGAGATTCACTTCGTCGGAAACCACAAGCAGTACGAAAAATGGTACAAAAAGAGCTGATTTCAAAGACACCTTTTATGTCCTCACAATTAAATACTTCAAGAAAGTAGTTCTTTAATGGCACTAGCAAGAAAGCCCGTTATTTTAAGAAATTCCTCTAAAATGTTTTTCAAAAGAAGCCTAGTGAAACTTGACCTAACCTACCAACGCGAAAAAAGAGGGCGACTGTTTTGAGGCGAAGAAAAGCAAGAGAAATTCCTGGACAACTGGCCTTTAGTTTTCCTCCAAAGTACGCCCAAAAAGTGATGTTCCCTCGAAAGAAAGCGAACGTAGGAAAAGCAGGAGAAAAATGGGAAAACATGTTCTTCTCCCAATTGACTCCTGCGCAGATAGCGCAGAAAGAGGGAGTTCCTGTGAATCTTGTAGTGATGGCGCTCGGGCGAACTCTCGGAAGCACCCCTAAGGCGGATGAGCTCTTCAGGGGCGCGTGGGTGAGGACAGGAAAAGAGCATCCAACAATACAGCTCAGGGAAAGAGTCGCGAAGAAAACATTTGATGCAGCGAGAGCGATAGCGGACCTTATGCAAAAAGATAACAGCTATGGAAGCGTTCGGGCAAGAGTTGAAGGATATGCTGAACTTGTGAGAAAAAGGGAGCGAAGCCGAAAACTTGACGGGCTCACCGGACTAAAACTTAACTTAGCCGAAAGAAAGCCCACAAGGCTTGATGAGGTGGCAAAAGAATCATTGAAGTTTGTGATTGCATTTCCGCTCGATCCTTCTAAAGCCGATTTCTCAGGAAAAGTGAACAGCAAGGGCGTGGTGTACACAAAGCATCTTGCAGCATACCTTATTTCGAGAGGAATT
>JBBSVX010000032.1:0-6838 GCA_038046585.1 archaeon | reverse complement strand
GATTTTGATTATGCGTCCGAATTTAAGCAGGATAAAAAAAACATCAGCGGAAAGGTAAAAAAGAAAGAGAACAACGAGCTGAGCGAAGAAGAAAGTGCAAAATTGACCAATATTTCATTTGTAATAAAAACGATTCTTGGAAAATTCGAATCAAAAAGCCCTTATGCGGGACTTTACGGGGTGTTCGCATATGATTTCGCCAAAAACTTCTACAAGGTGAAAGAAAAACTTCCTGACCCTATGAAGGAGAAGGACTTCGAGCTGTTCCTCCCAACAAAGATATATGTGATGTACGACAATGAAAAAAGGGCGGAAGAAGTGGACTTTTATTTCAACGGAGAAAAGTTTCCCTCAGAAAAACTACCGAAAGGATTTGAGCTTGAAAAAGTGAAAGGGGAGATCGAGCAGGATCTAAGCGATGAAGGGTACATGAAGATAGTGCAAAAAGCGATTGATGACATCAAGAAGGGGAGAGGGATGCAGTGCGTGCTTTCAAGAAACACAATAGTCCCCATCAAGAGACATCCGTTTGAATCATACACGGACCTTCGCGAAACAAACCCCGCACCTTACTCGTTTTACTATAACCTCGGAGAAAACGAAATCCTTTACGGAGCCTCTCCAGAGTTGCACATAAGAATAGATGTTATTCCAGATGGAAAAAGGCTCCAAATGAGGCCTATTGCAGGAACAATCAAAAGATCAGCCAATCCGCTCGAAGATGCGGAAAACAGGATACAGCTCTTAAACGACGAAAAAGAAAAAAGAGAGCACACGATGCTTGTCGACCTTGCAAGGCACGAGATTTACAAGCTCTGTGATGCAAAAAGCGTGCAGGTAACGGACCTCTACACAATTGAGAACTATCCAAACCTCTACCACATAGTGTCCGGAGTGCAAGGCCTGTTGAAAAAAGACAAGGATGCAATCGATGCGCTACTCGTGACTCTCCCCGCAGGAACCCTTAGCGGAGCCCCAAAGCAAGAGGCCATGAACATGATAGAAGAGTATGAGGGATCAAAAAGAGGATTTTATGGCGGAGCAAGCGGAGTGGTTCTATTCAATGGCGGATGCAACACAGGGGTAACGATTCGCTGTGTCCATGTGATGGATGGAAAATCCCATATAAGGAGCGGCGCAGGGGTCGTTGCACTATCTAGTCCAGAAGGGGAATTGAAGGAAACAAAGCTGAAGATGTCAAAAGCTATGGGCGTACTGGGGGCGAAAAAATGAAAGTGGTGTTCATAGACAATTATGATTCATTCGCCAACACGATAGAAGCTTATTTCTTAAATGCCGGGGCGGAAGTTGTGATGTATAACAGCGACTGCTCAATTGAAACCATTAAGAAACAAAAACCAGATCTCATACTCCTTGGGCCTGGACCAAATGGACCAAGAGAAGCTGGAAATTATATGGAAGTAATAGACAAGTTCCACAAAACCACCCCGATTTTTGGAATATGCCTGGGCTTTCAAGCGATGATGGAATATTTCGGAGAAAAAGTGATGCCCCTAAAAGAAGTCATGCACGGACAGGCAAGCGAAGTGGAAAATGATGGCAAAACAATTTTTAGGGGAATTGCCCCAAAACAGAAATTTTCCAGATATCACTCACTAGGAGTGCTAAAAGTCCCAGCATGCTTTGAGATCTCGGCAAAAACCGGAGAAGTTGTTATGGCTGCAAGGCACAAAACGCTTCAAATAGAAGGAGTGCAATTCCATCCTGAATCAATACTCTCAATGAAGGACGATGCAGGAAAAAAACTGATAGAAAATGTTGTGAGGCGAACAAAATGAAAGAGATGCTAAAAAAAGTAATCCGAAGAGAAGAACTTGACGAAAATGATGTGAGTACGCTAGTGGGGGCGATAGAACAAAACAATTTTGTGCCAACTCAGCTTGCCGGTCTGCTCTGTGCGCTTGAAACAAAAAGAGTTACTCCAAACGAGCTCTCACTGCTCGTAGAAAAACTAATCGAAAAAGCGGAACTAGTAGACCTCGGAGACGGGTGCATAGATGTATGCGGGACCGGGGGCGATGAAAGAAACACGTTCAATATCTCAACAGCAACAATGTTTGTAATAGCAGGGGCCGGAGTAAAGGTCGCAAAGCACGGAAACAGAGCCGTGTCGTCAAGCAGCGGAAGCTTTGACGTGCTAGAAGCACTTGGAATAAATACTACAAACATTACAGCCAACCCAAAAATCTCACTAGAAAAAACAAATATTGCACTATTATTTGCCCAAAAACACCACCCTTTGTTCAAGAATGTCGGGCCGCTAAGAAAAGAACTCGGAATAAAAACGGTGTTCAACATGATGGGCCCATTACTAAACCCGGCAAAAACAAAAAGACAGCTCATGGGAGTTTTTAGCCCGGACCTCACCGAAACAATCGCCGAAGTAATGAAAAAGCGAGGGATAGAAAGGGCGATGGTTGTCAACGGAGACGGACTTGACGAGATAACCATAACGGGAAAAACAAAAATAACAGAACTAGATAATGGAAAAATGAAAACATATTATTTTGACCCAAAAGATTATGGGTTTAGTTACGGAAAATTCGAGGACTTGGCCGTAAAAAACAAGGAAGAAAGTGCAAAAGTAGTTCTTGAGATACTTGGCGGCAAGAGATCCTGCAGAAGAGACATAGTCGTACTTAACTCCGCCGCAGCGCTTATTGTAGCCGGAAAAACAAAAGATTTTAAGCAGGGAATAAAGATGGCTGAAGACACGATTGATTCGAAAAAAGCGCTAAAAACGCTTGAGGAGCTAATACAGCTGTCCACAAAGTAGTCACGCCAAAGCAGCAGAACCTTAAAAAGGGACGGAAGCGAATATTATTTAGAAAAGTGGTCATATGGAAAAGAACGAAAAGGTGATTGTGGATCCATGGGGAAAAGAACTAGTCCAGGACTATACGCGCCTCATCAAAGAATTTGGAATGAAGGCGTTTGACGCGAGCATCTTCCCGCACCCAAATCTCCAGATGAGAAGAGGCGTGAATTTCGGAGGACAAGATCTTGACTTGATAGCGAAAGCAATCAACGATGCGAAGCCCTTTTACTGTCTCACGGGGATAATGCCTTCGAGCGAAAAGATACATCTCGGAACCGAGACAGTGATACAAAACGTAAAATATTTCCAAGACATGGGCGCAAAAACTTACGTGCTCATAGCGGATGTTGAAAGCCAAGCGACAAGACAAGTGCCAATAGAAGAAGGAAAAAGAAGAGCGCTAGAATTTCACATTCCTGCGTACATCGCGCTCGGGCTTGATGCGAAGAAAACTAATTTTTACTTTCAGAGCGAAAATAAAGCAGTAAGCAATTTGGCAGCGGTTTGTGCGCAGAAAGTCACTGAAAATGAATTTAGAGCAATCTATGGATCAGTGCACCCCGCAAAAGTTATCAGCGCTTTTACACAGATGGCGGATATATTGCATCCTCAGCTTGGAGAACCGATGCCAGGAGTGATTCCTGTGGGAATAGACCAGGCGCCGCACATAAGGATGGCGCGCGACATCGCAAGAAGACTTCATACAGAATACGGTTTTTTTGCCCCAAGCGCAATCTACCACAAGTACACTTCAGCCCTTGACGGATCATTTAAGATGAGCAAAAGCTCCGACGAAATCGGCAAGGTCGAAATACCCGAGAATGACCCAAAAGCGCTTGAAAAAAAGATAAACAAGGCTTTCACCGGCGGAAGGGTGACAAAGGAAGAACAGCGCGCAAAAGGAGGACAGCCCGAGATATGCGTGGTGTTTGAGTACTGCCAGAACCACTTTATTAAAGACGATAACACTCTAAAAAATATGTTCGAAGAATGCAAAGGCGGAAAAAATCTTTGTGGAGAATGCAAAGCCAAGTACGGATTGCCTTACGCAAAGAAATTCTTCGAAGAATTCAATGAAAAATTCATGAATGCAAAAAAAGAAGTCGCAAAAATGAATATCGGAAAGGAATAATTTGGAGAAGATGGGATTATGCCTGGAGTAAACAGACAAAGAGTGCAGGACGCAAGATTTGAAAGAACACAATTGCACAGAAATTTCATGAAACGAAGATCAAAAATTGTGATTTCCAACCCCAGAAGCATAAGGGAAAAAGAAATGGCAAGACTCATAATGCGCAAGAAAGAGCAAATAAGATCTTTTAAAAAAATGATACCAAGAGAGCTTGTAAAGGTTCCTTCAGATGGAAGCGGGGTGAACTATGTGTATCAGACAAGAGTAAATGGAAAGCCAGTCACAGTAACTTTTGATTTCAAATTCTCCTACGGCGAATCAGGATTAAGACACATAGGACTTAGAGTAAAAAATAGACGACTTGATAACGCAGCAGACTGGGCAATGATAATGGACCGAAGCGGTCACATAGAAATGTTTCGGATGGATCATGTTCGAAACTTTGTAAAAACTAAATGGGGAAGCGTTTCGCAGAAAAACAGGATAGAAAAGAAAGGATACACTGTTTTCCCAGTAAGTTTGGACGCAATACTCGGAGCCGAAGGAGTAAATCCGATCATATGTGAATTAAAAGCCGCTTCAATCAGTTTGGCACTGCAAAAAGTTGCGGCAATCGAAGCTCCAAAAGAAGTTGTTGAAGTCCAGGCGAAGACGACAAAGCAACTTATCCAAAAGCGAACAATGCAGTCAGTTTTCCCTACAAAAAAACTGCGCGCCCAAAAAAGACTCGCAAGCGAATCAGGCAGCACGCGAAGGATGAAAGAACTTGATAGAAGGGGCAGAATCATAAGCGTGACTACAAGAAACAATTCTGGACTAAGGGGAAAATAGCCTTTTCAAACAAAGAAATACCTAAAAATTTAAAGACTTCTCACGCAAAAAATTGTCTCACTGCAGTAGAGAGCAAGCCCTAAAAAGCGATGCGCACAAGAATAATGCTATGGCAAAAATAAAATTAAGGGCTGCCGTCGAGAACGATGCCAAATTCATCTTTGAGATGACTAGCGACGAGGATTACAGAAAATATTATTTGGAAAGGCTTTTGCCAAAAAGCGCTGAAGATGAAGCAAAAAACATCAGGCACTATTTTACTATGTCAAAAAAAGGAATGCAATATTACTTTGTAATAATGGATGGAAAAGAGGATGTTGGAATCGCCGACATTTACAAGATAAGCAAGGAAGACAAAAGGTGCGCCATTGGATACGGAGTAAAAAGAGAAAAATGGGGAAAGGGAATTGCAAGCGCGGCTGTAAAAGAAATAGTGCAGTTCACAAAAAAGCTTGGAATGCACACCTGCGAAGCAACGGCAGATCCAAAAAATGTTGGCAGCAGAAAAGTACTGCTCAAGAACGGATTTGAAAGCAAAGGCGTGCTTAAGGATTATTATTTTAACAACGGGAAATATGAAGACAGAGAGCTTTTTTGGAAAATACTTGGTTGATTTTTATGATAGAAATGACAGACGGTAAGCTTGTGACGTTCACGACAAAAGACCATTTCAGGTTACATGGATTCCTCTTCAAATCAAAAGGCAAAAACAAGCGCCTTTTGATACACCAGCACGGGATGACCGGAAACTTTTTCACATGGAAAGTTCTCCAAATGCTTTCAAAGAATCTAAACGACACAGGCACTGATCTTTTCAGCGCCAACAACAGAGGGTTTGGGTTTATCACAAGCTTCTATAAGGAAAACGGAAACCGAAAGAAAATTGGATCTGCGCTTGAAAAGTTTGAAGATTGCCTAAAAGACATCGAAGCCGCGATAGAAGCGGGCAGAAAAATGGGTTACAAAGAATTTGTGCTCAGCGGGCACAGTACGGGCTGCCAGAAGATTGCACACTACATGTACAAGAAAAAAAATCCACGAGTCAAGGCGCTCTTACTTCTCGCGCCGGCGGATGATTATAACCTGCAGATGACTAGGCAGGGAAAAAGATTTCCTGAAGCGATAAAAATCGCCAAAGAAGAAGCGCGAAAGGAAAACGGCACACTGCCAAAATGGATCCATGATTTTTCTCCAAAAAGGTACCTTAGCGTTGCCGACCTAAAAAATGCCGAGGCGAGACTGTTTGATTACTCGGGAGAAATGAAGGAGTTTTCTAAAATAAGGGTACCAATGCTGGCAATATTTGGCTCAAAAGAAACGCCAACACAAATAAAGCCAAAGAAGATGCTTGAGATACTAGGCGAAAAAAGCAAAACACTCCTTGTGACTGCTGAAATAAAAGGCGCAAACCACGGATTTACAAAGAAAGAAAAAGAGCTTTGCAACTGCATCACGCTTTTTTTGAAAATAATAAGATGATTAGTTCCTTTTTTTCGAATGCCTTTTCTTTTTTGAGAAGAATCCTAAATCAATAACCACGTCGCGCGCAGCAACAATTGCCCACACCGCGTTCAAAAATAAAAAAGGAAGACTATTGATATAGAATGCATAAAATGCAAGAAGAAGTCCGCCAACAAGGTTTGCCATATCATAAGCGAAACTTTCAGCATCCCATTTCCCAAACTCGTTCATCATGAACGCAACAAGGATTATAGCCATTCCACCTAAACCGATGACTTCTATCATGTCCCAAATAGGAAGTTCCAAGTATTATACTTTTCTAAAGCAGTGCAATAAATGCAAAAAATCAGCGAAAAAAGCGAGAATATCAAAAAAATACACTTTTGACGCCAAAATGTCACTTTTGTCACATATAAGTCAAAATATACTTTATTAGGAGTGCAGACAGGAGTATACTTGGTGGTTGGGGTGTACTTAATGGAGTTGGAATTGGTCATAGAACTTAATTCGCTTCAACTGGCATCAGAATCGTCATTTTCAAGCTAATTTTGGCGTTTTCTTTCAGAAGCGCTTTT
>JBBSVX010000031.1:0-12439 GCA_038046585.1 archaeon | reverse complement strand
GCTCATGATAAACGCTCTGCTTGTGGTTTCACTTCGGTCTCCTGTGAGTGCGATTCCAACCGGCATCGTCTTGATAAAATTTGGTTTTTTGTAAGCGAAAGGGATTATTGCCGGCGTTCTTTTGTGGATGGATTTAATGTCATCGTCAAACACGAGCTTATGCGCCATTATTACGTCAAGCTGGCTTAATACTTTTGAATCAATTGCGCTTGGTTGCTGAGTCGCAAATACAAGCGAGCATCCTGGTCTTCTTCCTTGTTTTACATATTCTACAAGCGCGTTACTTGCTGGAGTCTTTTGATTTCCGGCAGGGATAAGCGTGTGGGCTTCATCAATAAAGAGCCATGTTGGCGGGATGTTAATTTCCATTAATTCTTCAACATCAGTATCAGAGAATTTTCCTGCAGCCTCTCTTCGTGTCCCGAGTTTTCTGGCTGAAAGTATTCTTCTTGAAAGTATTCCAATAACTAGCGCGCTTACGTTGTCTTCCAAAAAGCTCGTGTCAAGTATTGTCATTTGTCCTGCGCGTGAGAGTAAGCCGAGTGCGGTTCCTTTTTCGTCAAATATTCCCCAGTGTTTTGCCGCGTCAAAACGGCTTGCGAGCGCCCTTATCGAATCGGCCTTGTATCCTCTTTCTGCGTTATTTAGTTCTTCGTCATTTTCATAACATTTTATGAGATCTTCAAGCGAGAAAGTGTTTTCTTTTCCTCTGACCGGTTTTCCCTCGTGGTTAGTGTATCCTTTCTTTACCTTGGATAACCCCTTTTCCATTAATAACCCAGTTGGGGAAAATCTATCAATTCCAAATGTTAAGCACCAATCTTCAGCAGTTAATAGTGCTGGCTGTATTGAGAACACTGCATCGAAAGTGCTTTTTGGCACCTGATCTTTCATTCCGACCGGTATGAATACTTTAACATTGCTTAGTCCAGTTGGCATGATTCCCCATTTTGCGAGTGCTTCTAGTTCCTTGTCTTCTTTGTTTGGGTGCTTCATTGACCAAAAGACTCCAATCGGGTCAACAACAACTATTCCGACATTCTTGTTTTTCATCGCGAGTTCTTCCGCAACAACTCCTAAAACATAAGATTTTCCGCTTCCTCTTGCTCCGCAAACAAACACTACGTGCGGGTTAAGTCCGTCAAGATAAACATCAGCGCCTTCCATATCTTTTTCATAAACTTTTCCAAGGTAAAGTCCCGCTTCGTCCCCGTACTTTGAGAGCACACTTTTCTTTCTTCCAATATATGCGTGTTTGGTTTCAGACATTAAGAATGAGAGTTTTGGCTTTATTCCTTTTCCATCGTCGTCACCCTCTTCTTCAGATTCAGCTTCGCCTTTGGCTTTTCTTGCCATTATTGCTTCTTCATTGTCTTCTTCAACATCAGTTTCTTCTTCAATTTCCTTGCTCTGCGCTTCCGCTTTCTTTCCTACAACGCCGTCTTCTTTTGTTCCATCTTCAAATAACAAATCAGCCATTTCATCTTCGTTATCCGCATCTTCCTGTTCCTTGGCGGCTTTTGTAGCCTTATTTTTTATGACGCTTTTGATAATCTTTCTTTCAATAGGGTCAGTTTCCCTCTCGTTCTCGCTTTCTATTTCTTCTTCAGTTTCATCAACAATAGTCTGGATGTCAAGCTTTCCTCCGCCCATCCCTTTCTTTATGCTTTTTTCCATTCCTTCTTTAATGGTGTTTTCAAAATCACTATTTTTATTTTTTTTCTTGTTTATCATGCCAGCTTCTTGGTTTTCAATAGTTTCGTCCTTTGATTCAAAAGCTTCTTCGGCTTCTTCTTTGTCAGAATCAGTAAAAATCTGCGGTTCAACATTCTCCGTTCCATCTTCCTCTATTTCTTCATCCTCATCCTCGGGATCTTCTTTCTCGTCAGAATCATCTTTCCCTTCAGGCTTGGCTTTCTTTGCTTTGCCTTCTTCACCCTCTTCGCTTGTAATAGATTGAATTTCGGGCTTTACCTTCTTTTTCTTGAGTTCCTTGGCTTTTTCGCTCATCTTTTTGCGAGCTTCTTTCTTTTCTTCATCTTCGCCAAAGACGTCGTCAAACATGTCAGGATTATCTTTCTCTTCGATAGAGGTCTCTATGGCTGAAGGGATATCTTCGCTTGTTTCATATATTGACGGCTCGTTTTGTTCTTCAGGCATTGTTTCTCACTCAAACGTATTTTTTTATAAGTAATGCTTTCTCAGGTATAAATACCTATTGCAAGCCTCTTTCGAAAAACTATATAAAGCTGCGCAACATAAAATAGTATTACAATGAAGCAACACAATACTTTGGGCCTTTTGGCGGTTTGCGCTATCTTTAGTATATTCCTTCTTATTTTCGGTTGTTTTGGTTCGGGTCCGAATAAGAATGATTTTTCAGGAAAAATTGTTATTGACGGAAGAGAAAGAACTTACATTGGGCACATTCCTGAAGGAATGAATGTCGATGATAATTATCCTCTTGTGGTAGTATTTCATGGCGGCGGGGGAAATGCCGAGAATGCTACAAGAATGTCTGAGATGTCTGCCAAAGCTGACAAAGAGGGGTTTATAGTAATTTATCCTAACGGAACAAGCGCAGGACTTACAAATCTTCTTACATGGAACGCTTGGACTTGCTGCGGTTATGCTAACGATAACAATATTGATGATGTTAAATTTGTGAAAGAATTAATAGCACAAATAAAAGATATTTATAATATTGACACTAAAAGAATTTATGCTACTGGCCTTTCAAACGGCGCGTTTTTGTCATATAAGCTTGCTTGTGAAATGAGCGATACCTTTGCAGCAGTTGCTCCGGTTGCCGGATCATTAACCGGAACTTGCAATCCAACAGATCCTGTTTCAATACTTATTTTCCACGGAACTGACGATCAGCTCGTTCCATATAGCGGCGGCGTTGGCACGGCTTCAGCTGATGTGCGTGAACCCGACCAGCCTGTTTCGTTTGCGGTAAATTTTTGGGTAAGTAGAAACCAGTGCACTACAACTCCTGGCGTAGAGCAATTTGGAAGCATAAAAGCAGAAACTTATTCAGCTTGCCTAAATAGCACAGAAGTGAAAGCTTACACGATTTATGGCGGCGGACACGCTTGGCCTGGCGGAAAAGAAGGAATACAGAATGGAAATGTTGACAAGCCCACAGCAGAGATAAGTGCTACTGATATTATCTGGGAATTCTTTTCAAAGCACCCTAAGAAATGATTTGGTTACTTTATCATTTGGTCACTTATCAGATCTTTTACTATCTCGCCTAAGGTGGGGGAAAGAATAAATTTATTTTGGTTAAAATCCTTCTTTGACATCCAATCAGCATTCTCTATTTCTGAGGCAGGACAAATTGTACCTTTCCATTTTGTGATATAAAGGTGCAGTGTGAGACTTGAGTTAGGGTCATGGGCCGCGCTCTTTGAGAAATATGATTTGTAATATTGGCCTGAGATAAGATCTACTTTGAGTTCTTCCATAAGTTCTCTCTTCAACGCATCTTGGGTTGATTCATTCTTTTCGATTTTCCCGCCGGGATTAATGCATATCTCTGAGCCTTTCTTTCTGACTATTAGAAGCCTTCCTTTTTCATCTATCATTGCTGCTGCAGCTTTGATTATGTTTTTCTTTACTTTATGGGAATCAATGAACTTTTTTATCTTGTCCTTAAGATCATCAAGACCTTCATAATTTTCGCATTTAACTCCGGGAGTGAATCTTGAGCCGTCTTTTCCGCGGATATATGCCGAAATAGATTTATCGAGTTTTTTTTGGTATATGCATAAAACCGGTTTGTCATAAAAAGTGGCGTCGCTTATTTCTCCACCTACTCCCAGGCTTGGGTTGCTTATTTCAGCAATAATATAATCTGCATCGAGCAAAAAACGCATATCCCTATCATGTATCTGGACTTCAGTTAAAGGGGATTCATCCTTGTCGAATGTGGCGCTTACTTGATGCTTGCTAACTAGTTCATGCCCCAAAGACTCAATCAAATCAGGTATTTTTCTTAGTTCATCTTGATTGACATTACCAAATCCGCCGCGCATCGAGCATCCAAAAAATATTTTTGCCATAAAAACCACCTTTTTTACAAATTATAATTGAATATATCGCGGGGAACGAGATTCGAACTCGCGCTCCCTTTCGAGAACCTGGTCTCAAGCCAGGCGCATTAGACCACTCTGCCATCCCCGCGGCTGCCTTCCCAGCCGGCATGACGCGTGGTATCTGCGACACCACTGGAATCTTTGGGCCTATTAGATCCAATTGCCAACTAAGTAAGTTCCGCGCGCTTTGCTCGTGGAATAAAATAAGAGGACTTGGTTTTGTT
This sequence comes from archaeon, assembly GCA_038046585.1. Classification (GTDB taxonomy): domain Archaea; phylum Iainarchaeota; class Iainarchaeia; order Iainarchaeales; family JAAZKV01; genus JAAZKV01. The sequence goes on along the minus strand of JBBSVX010000031.1, from coordinate 8,112 downwards.
TAAAAAGCTTGGCTTGAAGCCAAATATTGAATTTATAATTTGGATGGAGCTAGCTCTTAGCAGGTGACGGGCTTATGGATTTTAATGAATACCAGGAAAAATCAAAAAAGACTGACATGGGGACGATAATTAAGGATAGCACTATCGCTTATTACGCTCTCGGGCTTTGCGATGAGTCTGGTGAGGTTGCGGGGAAAATAAAGAAGCTTTACCGGGACTATGACGGGAAGCTTACTGAAGAATACAAAAAAGAAATAGCCAAAGAACTGGGCGATGTGGTGTGGTATATGAGCCAATTATGCACAAAACTCGGAATAAACTTTGAAGAAGTTGCCCAGATGAACATCGAAAAGCTCTATAGCCGAATGGAAAGAAACAAGCTTACAGGAAACGGCGACAATAGATAAGTCGTTTCTCTGCTCGTTGTTTCATTTCAGAAATAGTTTTTGGTAACCATGTTTTGCGAGCATCATAGTTTTTGGTAACCATGTTTTGCGAGCATCATAGTTTTTGGTAACCATATTTTGCGAGCATCGGTTCAATATCCGCGTATCTCTTTCCGCAAAGCACTCCTCCGCGGATGAAGTCTTCATGTCCAACTTCTGCAAGACAAAAATAAGGGGGTTTGAATGCGCGCATTTCTTCTTCGCTCTTAAACTCAAAATCTATTAGCACGAGTCCAGTGAGGGCATCCAGGAACAGGTCAAATTCAGCCGTCATGCCATTAGAAGGATAATGATACCTTGTTTTATGGATCCTCCGTCCTGAGATTTCTTTGTCAAGCGCGGCAAACTCGGATTTTGATAGGGTAATGGTCTGTTCGAGAAGCTTTGTGTGGTCACCCTCGTTCACCCTGCTCTTCTTTGTAATCTCATGCTTATCGCCGTTCTTCCTTATCCTTATCGGCGCATGGCCTTCAATTGATTTTGGGATGTAAATGTCGATGATTTCTTTCGAGGGGCATGTTTTTAGGTCAGCAGGTAATTGCTTTGCAAGGAAAGTCCTTTCAAGCTCTATCACAAAACCACCGTTTTAGAAAACGCGTGCCAAAAATAAGCGTAAAGGAAGACAAACCAGGGATCCGACTAGCGGTATGGTTTGTCTCCTTCCCAACAAAACAATCGTTTTGCCGAGCACCGGCCAAAAAGCGTTAGCAATTTGTTTCGGTGTAACTCCCAACACGTCAAACTTATTCCCTAATTGTCTTTATATATTTAATGTGGGCGCTACATAAAATAATTTTTTTTGAGGAAATATTATTTTTGTCCAAGTAGTTGCGTATTTTCAGGCTTTTTTTGGTGCGTTAGTTAAAAACGAGAATTTTTTTAAAAAAAGATATTGTCCCGCCGATTTGCGGGACAAATATAGATTTAGAAGTTTATCTTATCAGCAAATTTGCCGATGAGTGGAGTTGGTTTCTTCTCTCCGCTTAGTGCGTTGAGCAATGCTAGTATCCAGAGTATAAGCATTATAGGTAATAGTATTATTCCTATAAGAACTAACATCAACAATTGGGATATTATAATTCCAATGAAGATTATCAAGCTCTGCTTAGCGTAGTACATTGCATAATCATCATCTTTCTTTGCTAGGAGTACTATAAGGAAACCTATTATTCCCAAAAATACTGCAAGGAAAGCGAAGATTTTTGAATTGCCGTCTGATGCCATATTTGTGACCTCCTTTGCATTTGATTTATTGGATAAGTAATGTTTCAGGTTCTTTTTAACGCTTTTGGTAGGGGTCATTAATTATGCAAACAACCCTTGTAAAGGTATCTAGGATGCTTACAAAAGCCGATATTGCCCTGATTACAAAAGCTGCTGCTTTGATAAAATCTGGCGAATTAGTAGCATTTCCCACAGAAACCGTGTATGGTTTGGGCGCAAATGCATTTGATGAAGTTGCTGTAAAAAAGATTTATTTGGCGAAGGGAAGGCCATCGGATAATCCAATGATAGTTCATGTTTCAAGTCAGGCGATGCTTAAAAAAGTCGTAGATGACATTCCAACTAATGCAAAAAAATTAATGGATTCATTTTGGCCGGGACCGCTCACAATAGTTCTTCAAAAATCAGAGAATATTCCTTTTATTGTAACTGGCGGCCTTGATACTGTTGCAGTAAGAATGCCTTCAAATAAAATCGCTCTTGCGCTTATCAATGCTTCAAAAGTTCCTATCGCCGCTCCTTCAGCCAATCTTTCAGGAAAACCTTCTCCGACTGATGCGCTACATGTTCTTGATGATTTGGAAGGAAAAATTGGAATGATTCTTGATGGCGGGGAAAGTCATTTTGGTTTGGAATCAACGGTAATATCTCTTGCCGGGGTGGGGGGCGCAAAACCAAAACTCCTAAGACCTGGCGCGATTAGTAGGAAACAGATTGAGAAAATTATCGGCGAGATTGATGATTCTTTTGTGGTTGGTAATTGTGAGGATTCAGCCAAAGTAGAAAACCCTGCGAGTCCCGGGATGAAATACAAACATTACTCTCCCGAAGCCAAAGTTGTAATTTTATCAAAAATAAGTCCTGATGGGGCCAGTTCTCTTGCAAATAGTTATGCGAAACAAGGAAAAAAAGTTGCGCTGATGCTACTTTCGGGAAAATATAGCGGAAACGAATCTCTCTTTAAGGGTTTTTGCGAAATTCATTCATTCTCAAGCCCAAAAGCATCGGCAAAAGCACTATTTAGATCATTTAGGGAACTAGATAAGTTGGGTGCGGGGGTAGTGTTTGTTGAATCAGTTTCGGAAGAAGGTATAGGATTAGCTCTAATGAATCGCCTCAGAAAGGCTGCCAGCGAAACTATTTAAACCATAAAATCATAGTAATATCGACTTCGGAGATGGTTTTGGCGTTATTGCCATCAGTTTTTTGAGTGAGTTTTATGGAATTTAATGTTGAAAAAACGCTTAATGAGGACCAGTTAGCTCTAGTGCTCGTTCCAAGTGCAGATTACAATGATTTTGTGGTTCAGATTGCAGGAGATTTGCACAAGAAAAAGGTTTGTTATATTACCCTTAACAAGACTGTGGACTCGCTTAGAGAGATATTTGCAAAAAAAAAGATTGATACTAGTTCATTTACATTTGTTGACGCCATTTCAAGGACCATAAAAGAAGGTCCGGAACAAGGAAAAGGGGTTTATTACATAAATTCACCCTCTGCGCTTACAGAGCTTTCAATAATTGTTCACAAGTTGCTTGAAAAAAAATTTGATTATTTGGTTTTTGATTCGCTTTCAAACCTTACAGTATACCAAAAGAAAGAAACCATTGTGAAATTCATTTCTCTTCTTGCAAATAGAATAAAGGCCACGAAGACTAAATCTATTATTTATGCCGTAAAGATAAACGACGACGAGGCTGCGATACAGCAAAGCAGCATGTATGTTGACAAGGTAATCGATCTTAGCAAGTAAATTCTGGTTTTTTTAACCAATTAAAGTTTTTAGAATTGCTCAAAGGTTTCTTCGAAAGGATAGATTATGATTCCGGTCGGTTTTTTTATTTGAACCGGGTGAATCTTAAGAGAATGATTTGTCGCCCTCATTTTCCTGATGCTTATTGCTCTTTTTAGGAAATTATCTCTTTTGTCAAGTAACATTACAATAACTCCGTCAGAAACAAATTCTTCTACCCCGTCCCTTGAAATCTGCATGCTTGCTTCGTCAATTTCGCAGATTGCTATCGTGGTTACCCCCATGTTTTTCATGGTTTTTGCAAGATCAAGAATGTTTCTTCGTGTCTTGAACTTGTCTTCAAAGTAAAGGTCAAGCACGGATATCGAATCAATGACAACTCTTTTTGCCCCAAGAGCTACGATGCTGTCCTGGATGCTCTCGACGAGCTTGTCAAAGTCATATATTTTTGGCTGAAGGATAAGGAGTTTTTTGTTTTTCTGGAGTTCGTCAAGGTTCCATCCGAACTGGTTCATCTGTGTTTTATTTGAAGAGTACCCTTCTTCAAGAGAAATATAAATTCCCTGTTCATCATTATTTGCCCCATATGCCAAAAAGTTCATCCCGAAAATGCTTTTTCCTGTTCCTGTTGCTCCGCTTAAGAGAACAAATGAGCCTTGGGGTATTCCACCATCAACTAATTCGTCAAAACCCTTGACGCCAGTCTTTAATCTTACAATTGATTTGCTATTTTCTTTGCCCGGGGCGGATTTTTTTGTTTTTTTTGCCATTTTATCAATCCAAAAAGTAAAATTTGTAAGCATTTAACTAACGCTTTACTCCTTTTTAAGCGTTGCTCCCCAAAAGTGCTTTTTCTTTGTAAACTGGTTCGCTTGAATTTTCCTTCATTAGAAAGGTATTTAAATGGTAAAATCATTTGATTATTCAATATATTAAGCTTAAAGGGAGGATAATTATGGATAATAAAGCACAATCCGCATTGGAATATCTAATGACTTACGGTTGGGCACTCGTTGTAATTGCAATAATAATAGCTGCGCTAGTATTCTTGCTCGGGCAGTCATCAACAACACTTAACTGCACTATGAGTCCTGCTGCAGGTGCACTTGGTTATGTCGATCATACTGTTGCTAGCGATGGAAATCTGACAATAAAGCTCAGAAATGACACGGCTAAGACAATAGTTATAACAAATATCGATTTGAACGGAGACTTCACTGGCGGAGATGTTAACGGAACTGCTTCGGCTGTTTCAGCTGCTGAACTGACGTTCACTGGAACTACAGATGTTCCTGGATGGATTGCAGGACAGAACTACAATGGAACTATAACAACAACTTACACAAGAAGTGGATTAACTCACACATCCGTTGCTAACTGTACAGGAAAGTCACAGTAAAATAATTGATTAGTTGTAATAGAATGGTAAATGCCGTTCTATTACTATTCTTTTTTTTATTTGAAAAGTGTTTTGCAGGGCAAAGCTAATGTCGGATAATTTTTAGCTGTTTTTTCAAACCAAGTGTTAATGTTGGTAATTTGCTCTTGATATTAAATTATTTGTATTACATTATTCCCTAAAACCATTTGGAACAAGAACACAGTTATGTAGTATATTGCCATCGAAACTATCAATATTATCGGGAAGTATCTGATTCCCGCCAGTTCACGATTGTATCTAATTATCCCAATCAAAAGACTGGCAAAGAACGAAGTAATCATAATTGAAACCGCTGCAAATAGTTTGATTGATTCTACGGTGATGGTGTTCACTTTAACGGCTCTCATCATTATCCCAGAAAAAGGAACGCCCGATCCGCTCATAGACGGAGTAGTTATTGAAACATTAGTTTGTTTAGTTATCATGCCTGCTACAGTAGTTCCCGCCCCAAAAAGCAGGGGCGCTCCGAATATGGATGCTATCATTATCAAAAGAATGTACATTGATATGTTCGCATTAATTTCTTTTTTAAGCGCTTCTTCATCCCTCAAGTCCTTTGCGATTCTTAAAAGAAGCGTTCCAAGTTCTCCGCCTTTCTTTATTCCTTCAGTAATGAGCCAAACTGTCTTTTGAAGAAGATCCGATTCAATATTCGCCGACATGTTCTTTAGTGCTCTGTCAAATGAAAGACCTGAAAACATTTCTTTTGCCGCCCTTTTTAGCAAGATCCCAAGTTCTCCAAATTCAGGCCTTGAGGATTCAATAAGCGCATTTTCTATCGTGAGTCCGGCGCTGATATTTGTGGATATAAGTTCAAGTGCATCGGGCAGGCTTGTATTCACTCTGTTTGCTCTTGTCATTGCGTAGTAATCAATTAGCAAGAATATTGACCCTAACATCATTAGCGTGGTAATAACGAAAGTCAGAACTAGCGTGGAGGTGTCAAGCGTGATAAATGCGGCGATGTTAAGGGTAACAGCGATTGCAACAAAGAGAGGGAAGCCGAACAAGAATCCAACAACTTTTCTTGCGTTTATCTTCTCCCCGCCATAGCCAACTTTCTTTTGTATTATTTGGGATAGGTCTCTTGGAACGAGCCCTTCAATCTTCAGCCAGTTGCTCACATTAAACACTTCCCATAAGCATCGGTCTCTTTGATTTGATATACCCTATAAGCATGAATTGGAACAGTGCGATAATGGCCAAGAAAGTCCAAAGCATCTGGTTTGTGATGTTTATTCCTGGCAGAGAATTTAATACAAAGATAAATGTAAGTCCCATTGAGGGTATTATTACCCCAATCATCATGAACATTAGCGTGAGAACTCTAAGAGAAGATCCATAAGCTATGATTTCTATCTTCTGTTCCCTTTCAAGCGCACTAAGACTCTCATCAATAACTTTGTTCAGAGGCGATCCGGCCTTTAGTCCGCTGATTATTTGCCAAAGAACTTTTCGAAGGAAAGGGCTCGGGTTTTTTGTAGCAATATCTTTTAGTACTTCTTCTTCAGCTTCTCCAGAGTTGAGTCTTTTTGCTATGTCTTTGAAAACATTGCTCATTTCTCCAAGATTATGCATCGCAACGATTACAACCGCGTCAAATAATCCCACTCCCGCATTTATTTCCACAAGTATCATTTTGAGCCCGAATATTAGGTTTGAGTTTATTGATCTGACATTTCTTACAATGGTAATGCTTGCTCCGCCGAGTATTTTGACAAACACCATCATTCCCATTATTAATCCGAGCATTTCTGCAAGGTACATATATTGTGTGAGTTTGAGGATAATGAGAAGAATAATCATTAGTATTGATGTCGCTATTGCATAAAATGCAGAAGTGAACAGCGTCATTGCAAAGAATGCATCCGGGTTTAGATTCAGTCCAGATTGTTCAAGGATTAATGTGAATCCGGGGAAGAATTTTTGGACTATTTCTCCTACTCCTAAGAGTGGGCGAGAAAGTTTTTTTGCCTGCTTGTCAGTGAATGGGGCAAAGAGCATAGGACCTTCACGCTCCATGCATCTTTCTCATTTCCTTTATGAGTTCTTGGGGGTCGTCGTTCTTCTTGGCCATATCATATATTTTCTCCTTGTCAAGGTAATATTTTGCGATTACCATTCCAAGGTCGTTAAGATCAAACACTTCTCTTTTTACAAGCCATTCGAGGATTCTTTGCTTTTCCCAAAGCTCGTCATTGATTTGGTTTTCAGTGAGACCAGTGTGAACGCTTATTTCGTCAAAGAAACGTATGCTGTCTTTTTGTCTGAGTAATTGCTCCTTGATTGTATTGTGCCTGAAGAGGATATTGCTTTTTGCCATCTGTTCATCTCCTCTGTCTTCTACAACGATTTCAGACAGTTGGTAAACAGCTCTTTTTCCCGTTCTTCTGTTCCTGAAAAGCGTAATGTTAAGGCTGATTGATGAGAGCATTGCCTGTGGAAGCGACATTGGGGGGTTAGAGAATCTTCTAATAGTTTCTTCGGCAGTATCTGCGTGGAAAGTTGTGTAAACACTGTGTCCGGTGTTCATCGCTTCAAACATTACTTCGGCTTCTCTTTGCCTTCTTACTTCTCCAACAATTATTCTATCAGGTCTCATTCTTAGCGAATTCACGAGCAGGTCAAGCATCGAAATTTCTCCTTTTCCTTCAGTATTGGGCATTCTTGTTGTCATTGGTACCCAGTGAAGGAATTTTGGGAGAGTAATTTCCCTTGTGTCTTCAATAGTAATTATTCTTTGATTTGGCCTGATGAAAGAAGTGCATGCATTAAGGAAAGAAGTTTTTCCTGATGCGGTTCCTCCTGTGATTAGAATGTTAAGTTCATATTCAAATGCCATCCATATCATTGACATCGCTTCGCTTGTGATGCTGTTTGCAGATATGAGATCGGTTATTGTCCAAGGCTTTCTTCTAAATCTTCTAATAGTTATGGTGTTTCCGTTGCTTGATATCGGGCTTAGTGTGGCATTCGCTCTGTCTCCGCTAGGCAAGTGCGCATCAAGCAATGGCGCAAGCACGTTGATCTGCTTTCCAGATCTTCTTGCAATGATTGATGCAAAATTCTCAAGTTCTTTCTCCGATCTTATCTGGAAGTTTGTTTTGAGCCAGCCGCATTTCTTGTGGTAAACCCAGGCCGGGTCGGCTGATGAATTCAATACTATTTCTTCAATATCGTCATCGAGGAGTATATATTCAAGGTACCCTAAGCCGAGCATCTCATTTATCAAAAGCTCAACAAGCACG
>JBBSVX010000030.1:7139-13346 GCA_038046585.1 archaeon | reverse complement strand
ATGGAGATCACCATTAGAAACTGCTGGTTGAAGAAGTTCGAATCCAGTAATGCTTTCATGGCACTCTATCACCGAGTCCAGAATTCCAGCCAATTATTCTTTACTGAGCCTTGGGCATATGCTCAAGGAATCACCTCGGAAAAAGAAAAAAATTACGAAGGATGTGTAAAAAATGGCAAAAAAGAAAGCAAAAAAAGCTGCTAAAGGTAAGGCGAAAAAAGCAAAGAAAGGCGGCCGAGGACCAAGCAAGAAATCAAAGGCCTCAAAAGTAAAGAAACTCAAAGCGCTCGCAAAAAAAGGAAAGAAGAAGTAAATACTAATCTTCTTTCCAGAAACTCTTTTTCTAACCCAATGTTCAGATTTTTTTCCAAAAAAGAAAGCATATTAATCCCAAATGTACCAATTAATATTACAATAGAGGCGATTTATTGGAAGACAAGCGAGATGCATGGGATAGGGCTTCAGGCCTTGACAGGATTTACAAATCCGACAGAGAACTGGCGCAAAATATGGCGCAAATAAAACAAGAACAAAGGCATACTGCACAAAGGCATGAAAAGATACGGCGCATCGAGGCAATAAGAATGGAAGAAAAAAGAAAGAACTCTCTTCGCGCAAGAATAAGCAGATTTCTTATCGGCAAAAATGGGTTACTGCGAAAAGATATTCTTGCTCCGCTTAAACGAAGAAAATAAGGTTCGGTAATTCTTTTTAGACACTAATTTTTACCCAAAACAAACCATTTTAAACAAAAAAAGCTTTTGTTACCCTGAATGAAAGATGACTATAAGGACGAGCCTGAACAAAACAAACAGGATAATGACAAGGCCAATTCTTTCCAGAGTAAATTTGCCTCACTCATGCAGTTTCTAAAACAAAATCAAGTGGTTATTGTTGCGGTTGCCCTAGCCATTGTATTTCTGCTTCTCATTTGGCTTATGCTTGGCGGAATAAAAGGACCAAGTACAAGTCAAAAAGATATTGATGTTCAAATTCAAAGAAACCCTATTGATGTCAATAACCCTACAATAATAATAGACACCACAAAAGGAGACAACCCAATTAGCGCTGCTTGGGTCGTAATGAACGGGGACAAAATAATTTTCTCAGGTACCACTGACAAGTGGGGAAACCAATCGATCTCTCTGGCCGATCTTCTCAATGCGCTAAGCGATGCAAACATGGACTACAATGGATTCACATTTTACATAGTGGATAATAACACTGATTTGAATAGATGGAGACCCAATGGAATCGGAAACCAAATTGACTTGAGCTATTTTTTCGAAAACAACGAAAGCAAGTGCGTAACAGGATACTTTTCAGATAATAGTACTGGTGTTCCAATTAGTGGCGAAATAAAGCTCAACCCGGGATCACAGATAAGACTTGATTTGCTTTCGCTTTGCGAAAATTCGGTAGAAGTGGAGCTGCTAACTGATCTTCCGACAAGCGCAAGGTCGATGACGATTGACACCAATTCGATAAAATCCATCACCATCACCGCAACCCCCATATCAAATGTCTATGGATACTATCCGCTGATACTAAAAGAAAAGCACAAATCGGGGCAAGTATTTTCACAAACAAAAGACATGATTGTTTTAGACGTAGTAATATTGGACCAAAACTCCTGCTTTTCTTTAAGCGATTATGAAATAGATCTTGAAGGGGGAATAGAGAAACAAATCACTTACTCTAATAGCTGCGCAGATAGGCGAAGCGAATTCTATCCAAGAATAATCTCTTCAAGCGCAAGCCTTGAGATAGAATACTCTAAAGAAAATCCTGGCCCGATAACCTTTGATGCGAAGGTGCACGGAAGCGCAGTGGAATCATACATTGTGGGCCTCGCAAGATCCGATGTAATGGACATGTCGGGGAGCGGAACAAGCGCTAGTGGAACAAGAAAAGCCGCGAGCGGAATGCAATTTGAAAGCGAGATGCAGGATTTTTGCGAAAGAGTGTCGGATTTTATTGAAGCGCAAGAAGCCGATCCAAAGCCGGCGAGCCAAAAGAAAACATCTGATGTTCCGACCGTAATAGTTCCGCCCGGCTCGATGGTTCCTAATGCTTACACATCTTCTGAATCTGCCGGAAAAGCAAATAAGATTTATTTCAGTAGTGGGGGAACAAATTATCAACTGCCTGATGTCGGAGATTCCCAGTGCTTTGCCGAAGGCTCCACTCTGACAACCGGTTCGCATTCAATGATCTTTAACGAATTCGACTGCGCCCCATTATCAGGAGCAAAGGCAAAAGAAATCCAAGAATCTCTTAAGGACCCGTGCTACTGGGGATTCAATTTTTATGAATGGAAAGACAATTCATCTGGAGTTCCTTCGCCACCGGGATACGAAACAACTTACAACAAAATGTGGAAAAATCTTGAGGCAAATGATTACAGCGCCGATTGGGCGAATGTAAAAAATTACACTCTGCAAAATTATGAAGTGCTTAACGCCGGCGGAGATATTAGGACTATAAAGATCTATGGTGGAAGCGCAGGCCTTGGAACAAATTGGGGCGGAAGAAATGATGGATCATTCCAGCTCTGCGACGGAAACTCTCAATCTGGATATGCATCAGTGCAAACGGATTGGCTCACTGTTTCAGAATTCATGGTGCTTAGAAATACAGAGTGGAGTAAAAAAGTTACTATCGCGCCAGTAGAGGGCGCTGTTGTTGACTTAGGAATGTATGATGCAGCCCCTACTGCAGGATGGGCGGGAGACATTGACGGATTTGACGGCACAAAAGCAGGGGACTCTTTTGCAAGCGGAGATGCTTTATACAATGTGATTTGCGCAAAACCAATGGGGTTGATTAATCCTGAAGCCGCCGTGCAAAGAGGGGCGATGGATGTTTCATGGCTAGATATTCCACTTGTAAGCGCGAGCAACTTGGAATATGATGACACGGGAAAAATATTTTACAATTATTATCCGTGGGAAGTTCCTGCCGGCGTTGAGATTTATGTTCAAAACGGACACGTGTACGCAAAATATGTCGGCGTGAAGAAAAACGATCAAAAAACTTTTACGCTTAAATTAAAAGGAACAGGGACGGATACAAAAGAATACCCTGTGATTTCGATAGAAGATTATGTGAATGCCACAGGAAATAAGGACAGGATGATTGATGACCGGAAAATAATCACTACTTCGTATAGATTAAAACTTTTAGGAGAAGAGGCGCCTTGCATCTCAAGCACGGCCAGAATAGGGGTTAGTGGAAAAGGAGCGGCTCCAAAAATTAAGCTTGATTGGAAGTGGAGCAATTTTGGAATGAATTCCTGTAGTCCGGATACAAATGATAATAACATCGGAATTTATTGCGATTCAACACAGTTCTTGATGAGCTTTTTTAGCAGGATGAATTTGATTGATAACAATTACAAAGTATCAGTTACACAAACAGTTCCGTTTTCTACAGTCTTTTATGCGAATTTGATGAAAGATTCGCTCAACACTGATTTCCTTTTGGATTTCGCAAAGTACTTCGCCGAAAGTCCGCTCGAGTCAAAAGAATATTTCACTGACACTGTTTCGGGAAAAGGACTTGGCTCGCTGATAACTGAGGGCAAATTAACTTTCAAAGTGCATAACGAAGGATTAACAGATATGCTTTCAGAAAGCGAAGCTGAATTGATAGCAGATGCATCTACGACTACAAATCTCGCGGATAAGAATTACATTGTCATAGATCTAAATAGCGGTTCAGGTTCGTCAAGCTATCCATATGTGCTTCTTTCTTCTCCGCCTAGCGACCTTTTGACAAACGATGTTTACAAAACAACAAAGCTTGTTCTCAAAAAAATGAAGCCGACAAATTTCATGATAGGGACTCCGTTTGACCAGCCTGCGAGAAATACTACAAAGGGTTACATTAATGAAAAGAGTGCGAATGAACAGGCACCAATTGATGCGCTTATTACTCACGATTATTACATAGGAATTTTTGAAGTAACGGAGAAACAGTGGCAGATTGTGATGGGAGATTATTTGTTCTATAGATATCCTCTTGACATAAATAATGATGCGAACGTTGCGATGAGCTTTGTCGATTGGGACTGGGCTCGCGGAGGAGACTTAAACGGAATTCCTGACCCATCTTCGTTCGCTGCGATACTTTCTTCAAAAACTGGTTTACGTTTTGATTTGCCTACAAATTCTGAATGGCAATTCGCATGCAAAGGCGGAACAAATACTGGCTTAAATGATGGAACCCAAATAACACATCTTCTTGAGGACCCGATTGACGGAAAATCAATGGACGGCGATGCAATTGCTTGGACAAAAGAAAATGCTACTGATGAAATGCTTCGCCCCGTTGGAATGAAAAAACCAAACGCTTTCGGGCTTTATGATATGCAAGGAAACCAAAGAGAATGGGTAAGAGATTTTTGGAAATACAATCCAATAGGCGGATACTTTGTTCCAAACACTGTTGTAAATATGCTGATGGCAAGCAGCCAAAAAAGATACAATCCAAAAAACAGGGAAGTGTTTAACGGCGGATCAGTAATGAAAACAATTGGAAACTCAAAATGCTCTTCATATTCCTTTGAAATTTGGACTCCTGACAGCTGGAATGCGAGAGCATTCGGACCCGGGTTTAGAATAGCTGCTTACAATACCGAAGATCCTTACAAGGAAAAACCTGAAGTAATTTCTACAGAACTTCCTTTCGCAGGAACTTATAGAGTTGAAATGAGAATCAATCCTCTTGAAGGAGTGTCAAGATTAAGAGACGTTTCAAGCATTGAAGTTCACCTTTACCCTACCCGAAAAGCACCTAACTATAATCCGTTTTTAGATACACCTTTTGATTGGAAGGTTGGCTCGCAAAATAATTTTGAATTATTAAGAAAGGGATACGGATCTTCTTCAGATAATGAATTAAACGTTTCAGGCGAATTAAAGCTCAATAATCAAACGGACTCATACAAAGTCTTGACCACTACAACAAACAAATATGAAGACAACGAAAAGAGAGGAATTGTTCTTGAGCTTGATTCAGTAGGGAACATTACTTTTGTTCCAACTTATCCTGTTCCAACAATACTGAAAACAAGGCCGGGGCCGGTTTCAGAAATACTTTACAAGACTTCGCGCGACGGATTCCAAATACCAATTGAAACACAATGGGATACAAGCGATGGGGACATAATTGATTCGAAGGAATCAAGCGTCGAATGCAATCCTGTTAACTCTATATATTATCATTACGCCGGCGAAAAGACACTTAGAACAATGTTTTTCGTTCCAATAAAATCCACTTTGAATTATACTCAAATGACAAACAATGCTCAAGTCACTGTTGCTGGAGAAAAAGAAAACGACTCGATAAAAATTAGCGGAACATCATTTTATGGGAAGGATAATATCGCTCAGATACTTTCAATGATTGAAGAAGGACAATTGTGCATCAGCAACGATTACGAAAATTCTGTTCAAATATGGTGGAACAAATCTTACACTGACACATTAAAATAAATTTTTGTTCATAACCCTGCATTGCTTTCATATGAACAAAAAAAGTATAACTTTTATTAGTTAATCCTACATAAATCGCCGATTCTCATGCAAAAAGCGCGTTTTTTCGACAAAAATAGAAAATTTTCAATTTTTTGTTAAAAACATGAAATTTCCTTTACCCTTTATAAACATTTAGTTGCGAATTAGTACAATCATAACCGTATCAAATGGGGGCGGGAAACTATGTCTAAGTTTAAACTCGATCAGAAAGGAAGAACAAATCTAGGAATTTTAGGAGGACTAATTTTATTTTCACTAATAATGTTTGCGATGATTGTATTCGCAGCCACTCCCACCGTATCGTCTGCAAAAGTAACTGGGGCAAACCAAATAACAGTTATTTTTAATGAGGCAGTAAACTGCCTTCAAGGAGATTTTTCAGATATAAAAATCGATTTAGGTGCCGTAAGAAACACAACCGGTGTTGTGGGATGTGGAACAACTACTGTTGCAGTCTCATTTGATGGAGCCTCGACTGGATTAAATTCTACAGCCACTATAGATTTAGCAGCAACAATCACAGCAGTATCTGATGCAAGCCCCCTCGTCGCAGTTAATGATCAAGCAGTAACTGATGGGCAAGCCCCAACAGTGTCAAGCATAATACTAGCTGATTCAGCTTTAGCTGTAGGCGAAACTAGCCTCGTAACAATAACATTTTCAGAAA
>JBBSVX010000030.1:0-7039 GCA_038046585.1 archaeon | reverse complement strand
CAGGATCAGGAACAACAAGCTCAGCAAACTACACAATAGACACAAACAGACCAACAGTACTAGGCGTAGTACTAGCCGATTCAGCTTTAGCTGTAGGCGAAACTAGCCTCGTAACAATAACATTTTCAGAAATAGTTAATGGATTCGACAACACAGATCTAACTGTACCAAACGGTGCATTAACAACAGTAGCAACAGGAGACGGAAACATCACATGGACCGCAACATACACTCCTGACGCAAACGTACAAGACACATCAAACGTAATCACAGTAGACAAAACAGCCCTTGTTGACGCTGCAGGAAACGCAGGATCAGGAACAACAAGCTCAGCAAACTACACAATAGACACAAACAGACCAACCCTAACATCAGCTGTATTAACAGATGCTGATCTTAATGTTGGTCAAACAAGCCTTGTAACTTTCACATTTAGTGAATCGGTTGCAGGAACATTCGCTAATGGCGATTTAAACCTAACATTAGCTAATGGAGGATTAACAGGAGTTGTTGATGGTGGAGCAGGAACTATTTGGACTGCAACATTCACTCCAACAGATGGAATTGAATCACCTACAAATTCAATAATTGTTAACATGACAACTGTTGCTGATGCAGCAGGAAACGCCGGAGTAGGTACAACAAGCTCAAGCAACTATGCAATAGATACTAATGAGCCTACAATTGTACAAGTAGCTCCAATTACAACTCCAATAAGTGATACAACTCCCGACTATAATTTTACAGCAGATCAAGCTGGGACAATAGCATATGCAGGGGATTGCAATTCAGCTACAACAGCTGCAACTGCAGGACTCAACACAGTGACCTTCAATACATTGGCTGAAGGCGCTCACAGTAACTGTAATATAGTTGTGACTGATACTAAAGGAAATGCTTCAGCAACACTAGCAGTAACAGCATTTACTGTAGATATAACCGCCCCAACATTCACTATTCAATATTACTCGAATGGTGCAATGACAAGCACTTTGAGCGACAATAATAGACTCAAAGCAGGAACATATTATTTGAAGATAACTGCGGACGCAAACATAACTTCAGCACCTAATATAACAATAGTTGCCGAAGGAACAGCTAACACAGTGTCTAATGTAGCAACATTAGCAATAAGCGGAAACGATTACAACTATGTAAGAGTTGTAGCTTATGATGCAGCTGCATTTGGTGTAACAAAGGAAGACATAAACATTTTGGGCGCGACTGACTTGGCAGGAAACACTGCTACAAATGTTAACCCGACAAACGAGTCGACAAAATCGGCTTACACGGACACTGTTGGTCCAACAATAGCAGGGATAACAATATTGGATGACATAGACTTGTTCTATGGTAAGAACAAAGATTTGAACGTTAACATACCTGCAATAGACGCTGTTGCAAGCGTGAAGATATTCGATCAGAACGCAGCAGCCAACGTGTTTGGAACAAGCGGCGTGTCAATGACATCCCTTGACAACAATAACTGGAGCGTAAGTACAGGATCAGCTTGGGACTATAACTTTAGCCCAATCTACTTCGCTGTAAGGGCATACGATGCAGCAGGAAATACTACTGATGCAAATGTAGCTACACCAGGAATAATGTACGCTATGACTAACCCTCCAGGAACTAGCGCAACTAATACAACAAACATGCAGAATGTGACTGACTTTGCTCACATCAACTCTTTGATATTCCAGGACGCGATGGATAGAGGAAAGATAGCATTCTATAATCAGGACATAAACATGAGCACATACGAGCAGGCGCAGAAATTCGCACAGCTCGCAACTGCTTTGGATATGAACGATGATGCGTACGGAAACCAGTCGGTTTCACTAGACATAACAGTGTTCGATAAATTGGATAAGAACGCAGTTATAACAATATATGATTTGCCTTTCGCAACTGAACCTGGAGTAGTTTACTACGCAGGCAGCAGCACGACAGGAACTAATTGTGCAGAAGGTGGAACTAAGTGCCTCGCAATAACATATTCGGCACCAAACCTAGACATAAACGTTAACGGATTCAGCAAGTATTCTGCCGATGGGAACGCACCTGATTTCAATGTAACATCAAGCGTTACAACATCAGGAGCCACTTTGAGCATTACTGCGAATGAACCAGTAACATGCAAAGCAGATACAAATGCTGACCTTAACTACAGCACAATGACTATGACTGCTTCGACAAGCGGTTCAACTACAAGCTTAAGTCTAAGTGGATTAAGCGCATCTACAGGCTACACATACAAGGTAGTTTGCAGAGACGCTGGTAACAATGATACAAATAAGACAGCAACATTCACAACAAGTGCACCTTCATCAAGCGGATCATCATCAACAGTGTTTAATTCTCCAAGCACAGGCACTACAACAACAGTTGGAGAAGTGACTGAAACGTACACTCCTACAGCTGATGAAATAGCGGCTGTTCTTGAAGCTGCAACAGATGACGAAGGAAATCCTTTGTTCACTACCCAGCAAATAGCTGAAATGGTTGCGAACACTTCGAACTACACGTTCCAGAGAAATGTGACTGTTGAAGCAGTGAAAGGAACTGATGGAAAGACTACGTACGTTACTACAGTGGCGTTGTCTGTTGTAAACAACAACGATACTGATATGACGAACGTACTCGTAGTTGAGACCGTTCCTAAGGACGTTGCGGCAAGCCTCGTAGCTTCAATGATAAGCTCGGACCTCGCAGTGACAATCCTCGCTTCAGATCCAGTAATACAGTTCGCTGTACCTCTCATAAAGGCAGGCGAGTCATACTCAGTGTCATACGCAATAGACACTAACACAAAGCCTGACACAAACAAAGCTGAGTTCGCTACTCCAGCAGTAAGAGGAGAAACGGCAGTTGTTAGTGACACAGGAACAGACACCGGAACTGATACAGGTACGGACACTGGGACCGATACAGGCACAACAACAGGAACTGATACAGGCGTAACACCTACTGCGGCTCCGATGGATTGGACTATCCCAATAGTTGTTGGAATAGCAATAGTAGTAATCCTCGCAATAATCGCAGTAGTTGGCGGAATAGTAGTAGTTGGTAAGAAAAAGCCTGCTACTCCTGCAAAGTTCGCAGCAAACAAGAAGTAAAATAAATTCTAACCTTGTGGAATGGACAAAAAAGTCCATTTCACTTTTCTATTTTTTAATTATTTTCCTTAAGATATCATTATTAACTTCAAAAAGTACACATAATGAACGTTGATTGTCGTAAGAAAAGTAATCTTTATATGGACTGATTAAGAAATGGTTTCTAGAGGGATTAAAATGGAATTTATTGCAGTCTTTGAAAAGCAAAAAGAAGGAGGATACACAGTATATGTTCCTTCCTTGCCCGGGTGCATTTCAGAAGGAGAAACAAAGAGAGAGGCTATGAAAAATATCAAGGAAGCAGCACAGCTTTACCTTGAAGAAACAGGAAAAGGAAAAGCCAAAACTCTCTTTAAAACAGTCTCTCTTGAAAAGCTCCAAGTGACGACCTTTGCATAAATTGCCTTTTGTTTCTGCAAAAGAAGTGATAAAGGTTTCTTCGATGTGCGGATTTCATTTTGTAAGGCAGAGCGGTAGCCACATAGTAATGAAAAACAATGAAGGAAAAATGCTTGTAATCCCAAACCATAATCCATTGAAGAAAGGAACTCTTTTACAAATAATAAAATCAATAGGAGTCGATAAGGAAGAGTTCTCAAAACTCCTTTGAAGTAGCAAGGCTTTTGTTTAAATACTTTCAAAACGAATAATCCTATATGCCCGAACTAAAAAGAAGACCATCAGCATTTTCAAGAATGCAATCCGATTTGCACAAGCGACAGGACACCATAAAAAAAGTTATGAGCGAACGTTTAGGAAAAAATAGGCAAAAAGGGGCGGCAACAGGAGAATCCTACAGAAGAATGGCGATGCAAGAAAGAGAAAAAGAATTAAGGGAAAATAAGTGGATGCTTGAGGATCCTGAAGTTGAATATGCTATTGAAAGGGTTGCCCAGCAAAGAGAACTTGTAAGGGACGCTAAAGAAGTGGCTGATTTTAGGCGAACAAACGGGCTTTTGATTGAAGAAATCGAAAGAATGCTAAAGCAAGGCATGGGCACAAACCGAGGAATGAGCGGTGTTTTTGCAAAGAATGTGAGTGTGATGATTGCCCTTACCCTGCACAAACAATTAGGTACCAAATTAATGCAATTAAGATACAATTCTTCGGCATTAAGGGAAATTGTGTCAAAAATTAATTATAGCACTATGGTTAGCTTGCAAGGAATACCTCCAAAACAGATGATTGCCATGCAAAGGAATGGACAAATGCAGCAAGTGGTAGCGCAGGCTTCGGAAGAAGTGCTTGAAGAAATGCAAGGGCAGTAGTCCAATTGAACGCTTTTTTTGCCAAAAGTAAACGCTTTTAAGCTCAGGCAACCGAATTATTTAGGTAGTGGTGGAACGGCTAACGGTTGCCCTCCGGGTCCAACCGAGGAAAGTCCGCCTACAGCGTAACCTTTAGTCAGCAATGGTTAAGGGGAAAATACTCTCGAAAGGGAGTCCAGCTCAACAGAAACGACTGAGCAAATCGAAAGATTTGCGAAGCATTGTGCCCGCAAGGGTACAACGACTCCCGCAAGGGAGATGCAACGGGGGCTGGTTAAAAGCAAGATAACAGCAATGTTTTTTTGCGGCTGTACAACTCCTTTATGGAGGCTTAGGCTAATGCCGTCCCTGACGAGCTTTCTCGTCACCTGGCAAAAGTTCGCTTTTGCCGGACTTCGCAAAACCGCAAGGTTTTGCTCAGCAAAGGGAAACAGAAGGTGGCTTACTAATCACTGCCAATAAATACAGCTTGACGATAGACTGAAAGGAAATAATTTCATTTAAAACTCTTTCTTGTCTTGAATTATAAATAGAAAATGGAAGCGAACAAGATGATTTCAAGCAAAGAGCTGAGAGAAAAATACTTAGAATACTTCAAGGACCATAGCCACGCAATAATCCAGAGCGCCTCGCTTATTCCTGAAAACGACCCCACAGTATTATTCACTACCGCAGGAATGCATCCTCTAGTCCCATATTTGCTCGGAGAAAAGCACCCGCTTGGAAAGAGACTTGTGAACGTACAAAAATGCATTAGAACCGGGGACATTGAGGATGTAGGAGATTCTTGGCACTTAAGTTTCTTTGAAATGTTAGGCAACTGGAGTTTAGGCGACTATTTCAAAAAAGAAGCAATTGAGATGAGCTTTGAGTTTCTTACAAGCCAAAAATATTTGGCGATACCAAAAGAAAGATTGAGTGTTACTTGCTTTGTTGGAGATAATGATTGTCCTAGAGACCTTGAAGCAGCCAGTACTTGGGAAAACTTAGGGATGCCAAAAAACAGAATTCATTTTTTACCTAAAGCTGATAACTGGTGGGGGCCCGCAGGACTTACCGGCCCATGCGGACCTGACACAGAAATGTTTTTCCACGTAAAAGATATGCAGGAAAAAAGCACTGAAGAATTCATAAAATTAAACAAGAACGGAACTTTTTGCGAAATATGGAACGATGTACTAATGCAGTATAATAAAAACACTGAAGGAAAATATTTAGAAAGCAATCAAAAGAACATTGACACAGGAATGGGTGTTGAAAGAACTGTTGCCGTACTTAATGGATTTGACAATGCTTACGAATGCGACACTCTAAAACCAATCATGCAAAAAGTTGCTGAGCTTGCTGAAAAGAAATCTTCAAAAGACTTTTACTCAACCCAGCTAAAGAGCGCAAGAGTGATAACTGATCACTTAAGATCAGCAACAATGATTCTTGGGGATAACAAGGCTCTTAGCCCAAGCAATGTTGATCAAGGATACATTTTGAGAAGATTTATCAGAAGAGCAATCAGGCACGCAAGACTATTAGACATAAATGGAAAGTTTTGCAAGAGTGTTGCCCAAATCGCAGTAAAAGTAATGGGCGAAGTTTATCCCGAGGTTGAAAAGAACAAGAAATTTATTTTTGATGAACTTGAAAAAGAAGAAGAAAAATTCTCAGAAGCACTTGAAAAGGGAACAAAAGTATTAGAAAAGAAACTGGAATTTTTAGCAAAATCGCCTCAGAAACAGCTCAATGCAAAAGGAGCATTTGATTTGTTCCAGAGTTTTGGCTTCCCTTTAGAGATGACTGTTGAAATGTGCAAGGAAAAAGGATTTGAAGTTGATTCTAAAGGATTTGAAGAACTCTTAAAACAGCATCAGGATCTTTCAAGAAAAGGCGCTGAACAAAAATTCAAGGGCGGACTTGCGGACGCATCCGAAGCCACTACAAGACTTCACACCGCAACGCACTTATTGAATCAGGCTCTAAGAGAAGTTCTTGGAAGTAAGGACATCCACCAAAAAGGATCTAACATTAACGCAGAAAGATTGAGATTTGATTTTAATAGCGACAGAAAACTTACTGATGAAGAACTAAAGAAGATAGAAGATTGGGTGAATGTCGCAATCTCGTCAGGAGCTGAAGTAAAAATGGAAATACTATCTCCAGAAGAAGCAAAAAAACAGGGCGCTCAAGGAGTGTTTGATTCAAAATACGGGGATAAGGTAAAAGTTTATACTGTTCAAAAAGGAAACAAGATTTTCTCAAAAGAAATTTGCGGCGGACCGCATGTTGAAAACACAAAAACAATGGGTAAATTCAAGATATTGAAAGAAGAAGCTGTTGCAGCAGGCGTTAGGAGAATAAAGGCGATTCTTGAATGAATCCAAAACCCGTTCTTCAAAGAGAAGAGATGATAATAAGACTTCTTGGGGGAAAGGGGGATTATGAAAAAGTATATTCTCAAAGAGACCAGTTCAACATCAATTTTCATCTTAATCAAAATTATCCTACTCTTATCGCGTCAGTAAACGGAGTTACTGTGGGTTTTATTCAAATGAGGATGAATGCTCCTTATTCGGCGGAGATATATACGCTTAGCACAAGAAACGGCTGGCAGAGAAAAGGGATAGGAAAGACTTTGCTTGTTGACGCCGTAGATTTTAT
>JBBSVX010000029.1:0-10026 GCA_038046585.1 archaeon | reverse complement strand
TGTAAAACGGAGACTTCCCTCTTGTTGAATCGGATATCGCCATCCCGCCCAGTATGGTTGGTTTTGCCCTTGGACCTAACGCTTTTGAAATCTGTCTCTCTTTCTCAGCCAAAACTTCTGAAAGGAGACCAAAGCTTGTTGTTATTGATCCGCCACCTATAACTTCGTCAAGAAGCAATATTCTCATCTGCCTTGATTTTGATTCATGCGCCCTGGTTATGATTCTGTCCACAATCCTTGATATCTCTGCTTTCTTTTCATCAGCCTCAAGAGATGCAGCATAATCAGGAGCGACCTTGTTCACAAAATATGATTTCACGCCTTTGCTTATCTGACCAATCTTAGGATAATAAAACATCGGCATTAAGGAACTCTTATGTTCATAGGATGCAAAAAGCATTAGTGTTTTTGCAAGCGGTTCGGCGCCTCTTAGGGGAGCGATTATTGCGGTTGGTCTTTGGGCGATAATGCTTCTGTATGCTGCGTAAAGTGCTTCGTAATAATCGGTGAGCTCGTGGATGTCGTACCCCACGTTCTTCTTTCCGTGAAACTTTTCGCGAAACGCTTTTTTGTTCACCCACTTTGAGCTGTCAACCATTTCAAATCACAAATCCACTGTCATTTCATGAGAATATTTTTTATTTCAGTTGCTGTTGCAATATCCACTTTTGGCTGGTCGAATAAAGTATGGAAAAATTTTTCCACATAAAATTTTCCTCTCTTGCCTTGGAGTTCTGAAGCCAGAATTGCTATGATTTTACCTGTGTGAAACCCGCGCGCATATTCTTTGTCATGAGGGGTGTCGCCCACCCTTATGCTCCTTTTCTTTATGCTTATCCCTGACAAGCTTCTTCCGACAAACAAATCTATTCCATAAGCCAGCGCCTCCGCTGAAGAAGTGTCCCTTTTTCTTCCGCCGGCAGCATCAAAATTGTGGATCCATTCATGAAGCAAAGGATAGAACACCATTCTTTGCAATGGCTTTATTCCAACCCTTACCACAGATACGCCGCCATAATAAAATGCACCTGCCGCAGGGTCTACCCCGCCCATAATTTTCACTTCATTAAATACAGGGGAGGAAAGAAAAATAGTATTTTTGTAAAGTTCAAGGCTCAACTGGGAAATGTTTTCACAATGCTTCTCCTTCATTAGGCGAAGCACTAATTCGTTTGGAAGAAGAGGTGCAACTTCGGCAAATGTTCGTTCAAGCGCGGGCAAATATTTTTCGCCCTGAGTAGAGGTCTGCTTTCTTAAATCATGCAATCTTTTGAGAAACACTTCGTTTGAAATAGCGCCTTCGCTCCAAATGCTTGATCTTGACTCCCTAAACATCAGATCTTCTTTTGACATCAGAATTCTTTTGATTCCCTTTGGGGCGACGTGGTGTCTTAGAGGCATATATAACTAATTGTTTCTGAGTATAATAAAGTTAGTTATCCAAGGGAAAGAAATTAGCCTGTCAGAGAAGTTTAATATAGTTCCCCGGAGGAGTTATTTACATATGCCAAGACCTATCCCCCAAACAAGGCGTCTAGCTTACCCTGTTTATAAGTTCGATCCGCCTGTACCAAAAAAACCGAGGATAGTAAATAAGGCGATAAGGCTTCCAAAATCTTCTTATCCTAAGGCCCTGAAAAAATGGGTTTCAATACTTGAAAAAGACGACACAAACTACTATGTGGAAAAATCAAGGCACCTTAAGGATCCTGCAACCTACTTTTTCAGATATGGATTGACAAAAGGAAGACTAAAGGCAAGAGGATATAGCGCACTCTTCTTCAGAACATCGATGGGATTTGAAGCGCCGATACTTCTCAAACTCGGATTCGGACTTGATGAAATAGTAGCGTCAGGATATCAGCCTAGTGAACTAAAAAGATCCGGAGTGAAAGCGGTCGAATTGAGAAGGCTCGGACTAAGTGCATTCGATCTGAGAGCAAGCGGATATTCCCCGATTGAATTATTGAATGCGGGCTTTCGTGCAAAGGAACTTGATCACGCTGGAATAAGACTTAGAACATTTAGCGAAGTGGATCCGAGAACTCTTCTAAGAGCCGGATATGGCATTGATACATTAAGAAGCGCCAGATTTGATCTGACTGAAATATTAAAGGAAGTAAAAAATGCGGTTGATTGGAAACTAAAGCCGCGCGCAACCGCAGAGACTTTGAGGAGGATGAGGTTCAGCCCTCTATTGTTAAATCTTGCAGGATATGAATTCCATGACATTGCAAACACCGGACTGCGCGCAAAAGAAATGCTTATGGCAGGTTTTTCCGAATACAATCTTCTTAGCAGTGGCTACAAATTAAGTGAGCTTCGCGAAGCCGGAGTAAGTGCAAGGTTTTTCCACGACAATCATTATGATGCAGGAAAACTGCTTGCAGCAGGATACTCTGTTTGGGAACTTCTAATTGCAAAATACAGAGAATCTGATATTGTCAGGGGAATTGATACTGTTGAACCTTTGGCAAGACCCCAACTGCTTAAAGAATTTAGGAGAACTGGAATAGATAAGGCAACTTTAGGCCTTCTTGGATTCAGAGAAGATAAATTCCAAAAAGCAGGGTTCACTGCAACTGAAAGGCTCGCAAAAGGGCATTCACAAAAAAAGGTTAACAGGACTCTTAAGAGTCAGAAAAAAAATCTTTACATGCCTTGACGCAAAAAATAGGAATCTTATTTTGAAATCAAGCTAGGCCGAGCTTTGCCATTCTTTTTCGAATCTTCATTGCGTCAAATACGCTTTTCTTTGTCCCGACAAATTCAAGGGATCTTGCAATTTTTTCAGCTTTTTCTGCTTGTCCCCTTTCGGCTGCAAAGAATCCGGCTTCCACTCTTTTGCCCTGTGATTCTAGGACTGAAATGTATCTTGATTCTATATTTCTTATGATAACCCTAATGTCTGAAGTTGAGCCCATGCTTTCGGCAAGCTTTATTGCGCCCTTATAGTTTCCTTCTTTTTCTAGTTCGCCTAAAGCGGGCCTAAGGTACTGCGCTCTTATTTTCTTTGATTCCCATTCATAACCCATCATCTCTGCGGCTTCAATCGCCTGCATTACTTTTCCTAGCGACTTTTGGGTTGTGCCTTGCTTTGCTAGCAAGCGGATATATTCGACACCCTCATCTGCCTTGAATCTTGTTCCTTTGATTGCGTTTATCGCTGAGCGATAATCGCCGTCAAGTTTGGCCTTCTCAAAGGATCTTATTGCAATAATTTCAGAAGACTTGAGTTTTCCGTATTTTTTTATGTAATTTGCTTCTGCAGGAACTGCAACCCCTTGTTTTCTTGAAAGTGAGATTGCGCGGCTAAGTATCTTTTTTCTTAAATGAGGATTTGCTGCAAGGCTTGCTTCTTCAAGTAACGCACTCACTGTTTTTCCTTGCACTATAATCTTTTTGGCTGAGTTTTTCTGAAGCTCTGCCTTTACTTTTCCCATTTCCTGATTCAAACGGTAGTCTTCCATTCCGGTTAGTTCTCCGGATCTGATTCTTTTAATGTTTGTAAGATAACTCATTTTTTGGAAATTATTCATTCCCGCGTATTCTGGGCTAGAGCGAATTCTTTGCATCAAAAGCGCCCCATGATCAACGCCTTTTAGTTTTCTTGGAACGAATTCTTTTTCAGCAATATTTCTTACTAGCAAAGAAGATTTTTTCTGCGCGCTTTGCGCGCTTATTCTTGCCTTAACTTCGCCAAGCTTGTTTTTTATCGCGGCTTCAAGTTCTCTTCCCACCAATCTGTTCTTTTCTGTTTCGGGAAGGCGGGCGAACCACATAGCTCCTTCTGAGGCCCCTCTTTTTCTTAGTCCGGCTTCTACGTTTCTGGAAAGCGAGACGATAAGGTTTTCTCTTTTCTTTGCGAACTTCAAAAGTTCTTCCAAATAAAGCGCTCTTGCTGAATTTGTCTTTAATAGTCCGAGTCTTGATTCAACCATTCCTTTGGCTGCCGAGTACTCATAGTCGGGATAGGATCGTTCTCTTCTTGTGCGCACTCTTTGGCGGTTTTGTTCCATGAATCGTTTCGCATTCTCTGCGCCCCTTCTTGAGGCCTCGCGCTCGGAATCAGTAATCGGTTTCTTTTGTCTTCCGCTAAATTCTTTTCCCAAATCAAGTTGTTGTTGAGGATTATTTTTTGAAGAAGTATGATCGAATGGCTTGCCCATTGTTGTGAGAACGCTTCTGCCCATCATCATTCTTGGAAAAAATCCTGGAGCAGAGGACTCTTTTGGTTTTCTTCGTGGGAAGGGCATGAATAAATTTACTTTTCTTTTCTTTTTAAGAGTTCGTATGAAAAAAATTATCACAATAAAATAGTTAATTTATACATAACGGGGTAATGTTTGTTGTTTTTCATTTTTTATTTCACTGCAAACAATTAAATTCTCCTAAAGAGAAATTACTTACATATGCAAGCAAGAAGAGGAAACATGTTAAGGCGCCCAATCAGCGTGACAATGTCTGCTCACAGGGCAAGAAGAGAAATGGCTCAGGCGGAAGTCAAGAAGAGGAGCAAGGCGAAAGAGATCGCAAGCCAAGCACAACTTGGAAAAGAGCTCAAGAAGGGCGCAATGGGGTGGAAGTTCCCTTGGAGCAAAGAAGTGCGCGAATTCAAAAGACCTAACTTTTCACTAACACTTTACAAGGACGGAAGCAGATTGTACCTTTTCAAAAAAGGAGGATATGTAATTGTAACTCCTGAAGGAGCGGGCATAATAAAAACCGATCCGCAATTAGTGAGAAGATATCTCAAGGGAGAGAAACTTCCTTTTGCTGAGGGGGGGAACGCGACAATAAACACTATCAAAGCGGAAGATTCCACACTAGTCGCAAAGGAACATCACTCAGGAGTTTCAGCGGTTGCACAGATGGAACACATGCGCCAAATACGAAAGGAACTCGAAGCCGGCAAAAGCATACATAATGCCCCTAAGTATTATGGGGTTGCAGAGATTGCTCCTGAAACAAAGATAATTGCGAGCAGGAGTGGAAGAGGGGTTGTCGGAGTGAGCGTAATGAGTTTTGCAGAAGGAAGAAAACTCAGCAGGATCGTAGAGGATCTTCGCGCCAAGGGCGATTCGAAAAGCATGAGAAAGCTAAACAAGGTGATGAATGATTACAAAGGGTTTGTTAAAACGCTTCAATCAAGAAAAGTTCCGCTCACGGATTTGCATGAAGGAAATGTTCTCACTAGATATGATGAGAAGAGAAAGAGATATACTTTTACTATACTTGACCAGTGAATTGCATTTATGACCCCCGCACCAAAAAGAGCAGCGCCGGTTGCTGTGAAGCGTGAAAGAGCGCTTCCAATAGAGCTTACCAAGTGGGCCGGAACTGAAAGGCACACCGAGCGAAATAATGCGCACGAGCTCGCAAGCAAAATTGGCATGCAAAATACCGTCCTCTTTTCTGATATGGGCGGGCATAGGAGTGCTGGATTGTTCCTTTACAACACCCACCCAATTGATGCTTCGAGATTTATTATGGAACTTGGGGGGAACGATGCTCACAAAGGCGTGATGAGGGCGAGCGAACTTGTAAAAGAAAAGATGAGCCAAAACACAAAGGGCGGATTCGCGATTGATGCCGCCGAGTTTGTCACGCGCTTTCGACCTGAGGGGGCGGCGCTTCTTGTGAGAACGCACGGAGCGGAGAAAGTGAGGACGCACTTTAGAGAACTTATTGCACTAAAGAAGAAGGAAACAAAGGAAAACTCGCACTTGACTTTTAGAGCGGCTGAAAAAATATTAAAGTAGTTATTACTTCTTTGCCAAGTTATCTATCTTCGCCGCAATAATGAAATCATTCTTTATTAGCCCATCAATACCTTCAGTACAAAGAGATACTTCGACCTTTTTTTGTTCAAGTTTGAACTTTGGAGAGTATTTCTCTTGCTCGGCTATCATTGCTATTTTGTTCACAAAAGCTATTCCTGAAACGAAATCCGGGAAGAAGAAGTCTTTGATTAGTTTGTCGTCTTCGAGCTTCCACTGCCATATTTGTTTTAAGAGTTCTTGGGCGTCTTCGTCTTCGAGCACGAACAATCTACGCGAATCTTTTTCACAATGCATCTCAGATAGTTCAGGCATAAGAAAGGTATTGGGGGGAAGATGTAAAAATACCTGTGCTTTGGAATGAGAAAAAACGATACGGGGGATATTAGGGTGCGACGGTTTATGTACAGCCGAATTAGGATCTTCTGCCAAGAACAAAGTATTGCAGAGCAAAACCTGTAAAGTCACCGACACTATTCGGGCCATTACCGCTAGAGAATGTTCCAATGATGGCGCCGCTTGTGTTCAACTTGAAGACGGAGGAGTTCGCATCAGTGACCCAAATATTATTGTTCGAATCAACCGCTATCCCATAAGCCTTTGAACTTGTCATAGGGAATATCCCTAAAAGAGCGCCTGAAGAGCTTAGCTTTGTGACATTGCCATCTACACTCGCCACCCAAATATTATTGTTCGCATCGACTGCAACAGTTTGAGGTCCGCCAAAAGCGCCTGATCCTGCGGAGAACTTGCCAAGCAGAGTTCCTGACGGAGTTAACTTAGAAACGTTTTTGTCATAAAAATTTGTCACCCAAATATTGTTGTCCGCATCTACCGCCACACCAAACGGGCCTGACCCGACAGGAAAGGAACCTAACAAAACTCCTGAAGAGCTAAACTTTGAAACGCTATTTGCGTACCATCTTGCAACCCATATGTTATTGCCGGCATCAACTGCAATCCCCTGCGGCCCATTTCCTGCAGAGAAGGAGCCTAACAAAACTCCTGAAGAATTAAACTTGAAGATGTTGTTGTCACCAGCCTCATTCGTTACCCATATGTTGTTGTTTGCGTCAACCGCAACGGCTACAGGCTGTGCACCGGGGCCTAAAGAAAAGCTGCCTACAAGCCCGGTTAGGGGGCTTAATTTTGAGACTGTGCCTCCGGAAACATTTGCCACCCATGCATTGTTATCGGCATCCACTGCGACGCCCCATGGTCCTCCCCCCACAGGATATTTGGCCAGCACGGCTCCAGCGGGGCTCAATTGGGTGATGTTTGCATCATAGTAATTTGATGCCCAAACATAAGGCGTGTTCAGGGAGGGTGCTAATGGAGTTTTAATCTCCTCGACAACGGTTCCTGAACTTGAGGACGAGCTTGAGACCGCGGCAACACAATCAACAGTCACTTCCTTAAAATCCGCCGGCTTGCTCAAATTGCTCGAACTCGCATAGGTTATTTTTATTGTATAACTTTTTACGGTCCCATCGCAAGATGCTACGTCCTGAAGCCTAAAACCGGTCTGACCGCCGATCACAACGGGCTCGTCATAAATATGATCAACACCATTCACAGTGACCTTTTCCACAGTTAAATTTTCGCCGCTATTGTTCTTCAAAACAATCAAGGCATTCTTATCCTTTCCTGCAACAATATCAACAATGCTGATTCCGCCAACGCCTGTCTTAGTCATTAGGTCCGAAGAGGTAGAAGAAATGGTTGATCCTTGATTTGTCAACGAAGTCATAAGACTGACAACCACAAGCGCGATAACAACAATAACTGCAATTATCACAAGGTATTCAATCGTCCCTTGTGCGTGAATGCCAATCGACGAGTTATTTTTCATAAGCGTAAGAAAACTAGTCGTTTCAAATATTTAAACACCACTTGCGAAAGAATATTTGTCATAAACTAAGGCAGTCTAAAACTTTAGCTTTTTTCCGCGCAAATCTAATCTGATATTCCCAGAGAAATGCGCGCCGTCAGGAACTATTTTGCGCTTTAACCCAGGAACAAGTTTCATTGGCTTAAGGGACGCAGGTTTTGCTACAACCTTTTTTATTGGTCTTCTTATTGGCATAACAATACTAATCTAAGATAGTCTTTTATTCTAAAAAGGCTTATTTGTGCTATGATTCGTTCCAGGCGTGGCTCCAGCTTTGTAAAATGGAATCCTCCATCGAGCGGGGAATGGAATACTATATCCAAATCATTAGGCGGGGGCAACAAAGCATTTGGCGTCAAGGAAGCAATAATCGGACTTATATTATTTTTTGGTATAATCTACGGGAATTATATCAGTAAGTTCTCGATTTTTTTTGAAGGACAAATCTTCAAACCAATTCTTGATTATTTTCAAGTTCTGTGCATAATTCTCTTCGTGGTTTATCTCGCGTTGCTTAGCAGAAAGCAACGAAAACTGGCTCA
Organism: archaeon; assembly: GCA_038046585.1. Classification (GTDB taxonomy): domain Archaea; phylum Iainarchaeota; class Iainarchaeia; order Iainarchaeales; family JAAZKV01; genus JAAZKV01. The sequence goes on along the minus strand of JBBSVX010000029.1, from coordinate 1,813 downwards.
CAAGAGCGTTGCCGATGTTAAGGCAGAAATGAAGAAACTAAATATTGCAGGGGACGGCCCCATATTTGAAGGTGCGCTAGTAGATAACAAGTTGACTTTGTTTGATGGTAAAAAAAAGTTGCTTTTTGTGCTGATAATACCTTTTTGCTTTTTGATGCTTACTGTCGGGATATTGGCCCTGCACCTGGTTTTTTTCAATGGAATGGGGGTGTTTTTAGTGCCCGGCTTCATTGTAACAATTCTCGCCCTCGGCCCCACTTTCATGTTTTTTTACGAAGACAAAAGAATATTGAACGAGGCGAGAAGAAGGAACCAATTTGTTGATGTCGCAGAAAAAAGGTGGTTTTTGACAAAAGCGGTTTATGTGGGAGTAATAATTTTGTCATTGGTTGTTGCGGGATCGCTGGTTGTTTCTGGAAATAACTTTGTTGCACGTGGAGATTTATATTCTGGCAGTTCACTAATTTATGCAGGCATAGACTATCACAAAGACATAGCGGATTGCTTTGAATCAAGCTATCCCGGAGGGCAACTGGAATCATGCAATGTTTCCATTAATGGCGAAGTTGAAATATATCGCCTGCTTTTGCAAGTGGACAAACAGATAAGAGCCAAGGCGCTTAGGGACCAAAATGTTGTGCTGGGTGAGTACGCGATTGACTATTGCCTCATCAATAAAAACGAGGGGATTTCTGACAATTTCTCGATAATCCGTGCCCGCAATTCTTCCATATTGTTTGAAGCAAAATGCACTGTAGGGAGCCCATTTGAATATCTGCCCGAAGACGAGAATCTAATGGACTTTTATTGCAGAAATTATAGAAACTGCTACGGTCCGGACAAAATCTGCTGTCTTGGAGTATTTAATTAAGAAAAAAGCCTTTTTTTCGCCACTGCGAATAAGCTATATTGTCTTTGAGGCACCATTATCAGATGTAAAAGGCTTGCCCAAACACCGTTATGTTGCTTATGACTACATAACAACCATTAGGTTCTCTTAGACCTCAAAAGCACCCATTTTTTACCCAAAATTTTTCAAAAAATAGAGCAAAACACACAAATTGTAGGACAATAATCCGCAGCCAAAAAAGATTGATTTTTAGTTAATTATTTCCTTATATTTTTGTTAGCTAATTTGTCTTTCTTTGCCGCGTTGATAGCATACTTTCCATCAGGACCTTGAGCAAGTTTTCTTATTCCAAGTTGGCCTCCGGCTGAATGATTTATCTGTACATTTCTAATCCTTTTTTTTCTTGTTGCAACCATATTGATCTATCTCCTGAGCTCAACTTAGGCTCTTTTCCCGGGCTAGGTGTTCGTAGCATTTTTTGCACACGTGGAACTTCTTTACGTTATTTCCGCTCGGAGGGCTGAATAGTATTGCTCCGAAGTCATTTAGTTCGAGTTTACAGAAGTCGCACACCGGTTTTATTGCCATTATCTACTAACAACCAGGAACTACTTAAGCCTTCCTTATACATAACTTTGTGCCACCCTTGAATTGACCCCATTTGAAGTTTTAGGCCACTTTGCGTGAGGGTGGGGGGGTTACTTCCGATACTAATTTTTTAGGGGTCATTTTTGCAATTTTTAATTATTTTGTGAAGGCGAGACGCAGGATAACGACGGTTATCTTGTATCCTGAGGTTATATACCCTTGCTCAAAGTAGAAGGAAATGATATATATGTGCTCAATTTGGCAATTTGAAAGGTTTTAGCCATTTGAGGGTTAATTTTGAACAATATTTCTTGCAATTTTTGAGTTGCCTTGTTTTTTATCCAACCACGAAGAACAAACAGAAGATTTGTTATG
>JBBSVX010000028.1:3906-42940 GCA_038046585.1 archaeon | reverse complement strand
GGTCAAGCCCAACTGTAGGTTCATCGAGAAAAATTATTTCAGGGTTATGGATCAGCGCAATTGCGATGTTAAGGAGCCTCTGATACCCCCCACTCAAAAAATCTGATTTAGTGTTGCGAAATTCCTCAAGCTCGAGCCACTTCATGAGAAGATTTATTCTATCCGTCAGAACTTTCCCTTTTAATCCATAAAGGCTCGCGAAAAACCTTAGATTTTTTTCAACAGAAAAATCGATATAGAACGCAACATCTTGCGGAACAAGACCTATCTTTGATTTTAGCCCAGGACCTGTATTTCCTGAAAGGATACTTATTTTTCCGTCGCTAGGCACCTCAAGGCCGAGAATTATTTTTGTCATTGTGCTCTTTCCGGCACCGTTTGAGCCCAAAAGCCCGAATATTTCGCCCTTTTCTATGTCAAAAGTGACTCCGTCAAGAACTTTCTTTTGTCCATAGAACTTTGAAACATTAGTTACTGAAACTACCGCAGGCATTTTTACTCACTTCGCACGCATCAGCGTTTGTGAGAAGAAAGTCAAAGGAAGTATATAAACGTGATTAAACGACGATAAAAAAAATAAAAAACCGGCAATAATCCCGGTCAAACTCAAAAACCTTAGACACTTTCATTTCCTTTGTATCATCACGAGGCAGCAGGGCTGGTATAGACCTTCTAAACCGCAAAGCGTCTCTGGATTTATTCCAGCCGTCAAGTTTCCGGCAATTTCTTCGTAGATTGGCGAAAAATTCAAATTCGTGCCTGTGCTTTCGCATATTACTTTCGCGCTTGCATTGATTGAGTTAGACCCAGAATATTTCAAATATGACGAATAGTTGTCAGTTGATATCTGAACTATACTGTTCAGGGGATATTCGGCGTCAAGAATAATGGAGTGCTCGTCAAATCCTTCAAAATACCCGCTTTTCAATACCTCTCCAGGTTGCAAAACAAACTGTTGGGTTATAATCGACCCACCCATCTTCACGCTGTCAAGACCGTTTTGTATTGCTGATTGAGCAGTAATCGGCGCGCCGCAATCACTTGAGCAAGAATAACTTGATTCATTTGTTTCACAAATGCCGTTTCCGCAAATAGCAGGGGTCGTACAACCGAACAAAAATAATACGCTTAGAATCAAAACTGCTATTCCTGCGAAATACTTCATCAAACCACCCTTCAATCAGTATAACTGTCAGTTAACTAATATATAAATCTCGCCAAAACTCCCTGACGATAGACAAACTAGCGCTGTTTTTATACTAGAACGCAGGATATCTTTCAATGAAGATGGTACTTTTTTGACCGACGGGGATGATTTGATGAAGAAAGCAAGCAAGTGTATACTGAGTTTAGGAATCTTATTTATAGGATTGTTTTTGTTTGGGTGTACCCAGACGGGACCCATTTGCGGAGATATGCTCTGCCAGACAGGAGAGGAAAATACCTGTCTCACAGATTGCGCACCAAAAGTGAACGCGAACGTGGCAATTAATGTATCCGGAGCATATGACTCACAGGGAACTCTCTCAGTGAAATGGCACAACAATAATGATGTCTCATTCAACGCATCGGATGTTGTGACATCAAGGCTCGGAGACAACTGGTACGGATCAGAGAACAAGAATTTATATCTTTCATTCAGTAACTCCCAATCTGGAGAAGTACCGATAACGAATGACAACAGGACGGCGAACTTCACGTTCACCCAGCCAGGAGATTACTACTTTGAAGTTGTCTCAAGCGATTATGATTATAGAGGAGTATCTGAAAAAATAACGATAAGCGAAAGCAAGGACTATTACGTTAATCTAGAATTGACTCCTGGCAATCCTGCAATAAGAATTCGGGCTACCGACCAGTACGGCATCCCCCTGACAGGGTATGGAGAAGTCAAGATGTACGAAGTACAGCAATATTATGACAAGTACGGAACAGGAGACTGGAAGACTGATGAGTATCTCATAGGAAGCTACTCATTCTCAGAAGGCCAGGAAATCAATGCGCTCTTCTGGCTTTTCTCGCCATCAAGAGACCCAACAGGACAGACAAACACCTACTTCAAGGCCGTGACCACAAAGCAAGGCTACGCCGATGGAATGGTTGACTATATCTACCCATACAACAAATATACTGAATTTTACGCGACAATGAACAAGAATAATTCGAACACTACAGGCAGCATAAAGATCCAGATTGTTCCTGGAACCGGGACAACCGAAAACGATCTTCAGAGGCTTGTGGGGGAGACAATTGAGGTATGCGGAGACAACTATCCCTGCAACACCCTCGCAATAAATGATTCATTAGTTCTATTGCTCGAGAATTACCCCACAGGAAACTACAGCATATATAGCACGTACATTGGTTACGGTGGCGATAATCCAAGCGAAGTTCCAATATTAATAGACTACACAAATTTCAGCATAGTCGAAGGGACAAGCTATCTGGACGCCACTGCAACGCTTGGAATACTTCTAAAGATGCAGGTCGAAGGCGCCAATGGCGAACTTGTGGACCCAGATGTAATCAAAGTGGAAAAATTCTGCTATGTATATGCTGATTCCAGCGAATACTGCGACGATTACTCTGCCGCAGGAATGACTTGGACTCAGTGGATTGGGCCAAACCCTTACATATCCGCAGGATACTACTATAGCGGCGATACCACAATAGCGTCATTCAAGCTTGTGATGTCTTTCAACGGATCAGCTCCGCTCGAATACGACTTCATGACAAAGCAGGGAATGAATGATATAAGGTTCATCCTCGATGATGCGACAGATCACAACTACAGCAAAAAAATCACACCGGGCGAATCAATAGTTCTCGAAGCCAACCCTGAATCGGGAAACAAGTTCATGAGAATTGAATTTGTTGACGCAGTAAAAACGTCAGACACCTCAAACGTCAAGGCTACCCTCAACATGTACAACCAATCAGGAACCCTTCTGAAAGTAGTAGGAAGCATGGATTGGAACAGCAGCATAAGGGATGAATTCGGCTCAAAGTATCTAAGCCAAGACGCTATCCTCATAAGTGTAGATAAGGGGTATGAAGACAAATATTACGCCAAGTTACAAATTGAATAAAAATAATAACGATGCGAAAGCGCCTAAAAACGGTGCTTTCGCCAATCTTTTTTTAACCACCCAAAATCAGTTTATAAATTCTATGAACTATCCTTTCCCTTATGAAGCTCGTTGAATTCTTGAAGAAGAACAAGCTCAAAGAAGGCAACCTTATCTCATTTCGCATGGCCGCAAGCGAGATAGAAGGAACTATCTTACCTTCAAATGATGACACTCTGATGCTCAAACTCTTGAGCGGATATAACGCGGGATTTGACACTTCAAAAATTTTGAGCCTTAAAGTTTTAGGCGAATCAAAAGGAGTGGGAAAAGCCAAAGCAATTGAAATCAAAAAGAATCCCGCGCTCCCAACAATCACGGTACTTCACACCGGAGGCACAATTGCAAGCAGAGTTAATTACACCACCGGGGGAGTTTATGCCTCTTTCAACGTGGAAGATCTTGTCACAATGTTCCCTGAACTGGTACAAGTGGCAAACATTGAATCCGTTTTTGTTTCAAATATGATGTCCGAAGACATGACCATATCAGATTACCAAAAAATTGCCAAAGCTGTGAAAGAACAGGTCGCAAAAGGGGTCAAAGGAATAATCATCGGACACGGAACTGACACTTTAGGATACTCTTCAGCTGCGCTTTCATTCATGCTAGAGAATTGCCAAGTACCAGTTCTTTTGGTAGGAGCACAAAGAAGTTCTGACAGGGGTTCTTCTGATGCTGCGATGAACCTTATTTGCGCCGGACTCTTTATCACAAAAACAAATTTCAAGGGAGTTGCGATTTGCATGCATTCTTCAAGCGAAGACAACACTTGCGTAGTACTCCCTGCAACAAAAACAAGAAAGATGCACACCTCAAGAAGAGATGCATTCAAAACAATCAACGACACCCCAATCGCAACTGTTGATTTTATCACAAAAGAAATAAACTGGATTAAAGACAAGACAGCATATGAACACTCAAATGGAAAATTCGAATTGAAAGACAAGTTTGAAGAAAAAGTGGGCTTAGTTAAAACTCACCCCGGAATTTCTGAAAAAATACTTGAGTTTTATGGAAAAGAAAAATATAAGGGACTTGTAATTGAAGGCACGGGCCTAGGCCACACCCCAATTGGAAAGAATGATTCCTTTGTGAAGACAATCAAAGCGCTCATTGACAACGGCTGCATTGTTGCGATGACAAGCCAGTGCATCCACGGAAGAGTTCATCCAACTGTTTACACTAATTTGAGAAAACTTTCAGAGATTGGAGTAATTTATTGCGAAGATATGCTCTCAGAAACCGCTTTTATAAAACTCTCTTGGCTTCTTGGAAACTTTTCAAAGAAAGAAGCTGAAGAACTTCTTGCAAAAGATATGCGCGGAGAGATAAGCGCTTTCTCAAGAACTGATACTTATTCTGAATAAGTAATTTTTAGACCGAAGGGTTTGAAAACTCATCTTGGAACGACCAGGATAATTAAGACTATAAGATAACTTAACAAAGCGAAAACTATGTGCGCAAAAAGCACGAGGAGCGCGCCAATGGCAAATAATCTTTGTAACCAAGATTCCTCTTCCCACTGAACCTTAAAGTACCTAATTAATACAGAAGCTATTATTGTTATCACGATTATGTTTACTATTGGAAAAAATGAAAACACAAGAGTACCCAAAGCCATTAAAAATATTGAAAGCGACCTAAAAGCAACGGCAATATTGTTAATCGCAAAAATGATCCCTATCGGCTGAGGCATTTCACTCCCCTTTTCTTCCCCAACTTTTCCAAATATGCCTACTTCATAAGCAAATTTCTTTTTTGAATTATTAATCCCCGTAATGCGCATTCCGCCCCTTAGGAATCCTTTTGACTTAATTATTATTTCAGAAGTTATCTTGTACCTGCCCCATTTGCTTGTATCTGTTGTTTGTATAACATCATAACCCAGAATCTGGGCAAAAACAAGCTCTGGAAGAAACATGATGGGTAAAATTGCAAACAAAAATACCAAAATAGACAGCATTACTACGCCGTAAATAAAAAAATAAATGCTTAACCCTGTTAAAAAAATCGCAACTAGCGACGATGCAAAAAGCGCAAGGAATATTCCTTGAATTAAAAGGGATTTTGCGTAAGAAACATCAGTTTCCACTATTAGCTTGTCTTTGGTCCTTTCTACTTTCGAATAATTCCAGATTTTATACAAAATGTTTCCCATATTATCACCAAAAATCAAATCTTTTTCTTCCTCGAAAACCCCGCCACCCTTAAAGGATCTTTACCCCATTTTGGCCCAGGAGGATTTCTTTTACTTAAAGCAATGTCATTTGGGTGACGCGCCCAAAACTTCCAAAAAGGAACAGCGTTCGCATAAACTGGCTGTTCAACCTTAGGCTTAGCCGAAACCGAGTATCTTTTCTTAAGGGGCATGAAATAATTACTCTTTTAAGGGTTAAAATACTACTCCAAAGGCCCCGTAGACTCCCCAAGAAACCCTATTTTAAGCAAAAATAACCCCTAATTTATACCTGATTAACTGATTCCCGTTACTTAGGGATAAGGTTTATAAAGGAGTTAAGCAGCAATACATATGGTGAGATCAAATGAATTTTAGACTCATAACAATTGCATTGGTTTTGATGTTCCTCGCAAGCGGGGCATTTGCCTATTACGGGTCAGGGTACAACCAGTACTACTACACATCAAACTATGTACCAACAGTTTACTACCCATCACCGGCATACGCGCCTAACAACTACGGGTACAACTACAACTATTATTCTAGCTACGCCTATGTAGTACCAACATATGCCTACAGCACAACTTACTACAGAACTCCAGTAACATACGGTTACGTGACACCTGTTGTAGTTGCTCCCACATATGTATCGTCAACACGCGCATATTCAGGGATATCAATGTACTACGATGGTGACGACGGCTGGGGCTTTTCATATTCTAGAGGCTCAGTTTGCGGATACTACGGTTATTGTTAAGGACCATTTCCGCCTGGCGTAGCAAACCTAAGGTTTGCGTCGCACCGCAAAGGCAGTTGCCTTTGCTTGGTCGGAACGGAGCAGTATCTTCGCTTCGCTCGATACAGCTGAAACTTAATAATCCGATTATTTTAAGTCTTCAATTCTAATAACAACAATCTTTTCCTTAACACAAGCCAACGAATTGCATCTCTTCACGGCGGCGTCTATCTGACCCTGAGTAGCCTTATGAGTGATGAAGACAACAGGAACTACCTCTAAATTAATTTCCTTTTGCTCGCAGCCAGCGATAGAAATGTTCTCTTCTGCAAACACGCCGGCGATTGAAGCAAGTCCGCCAGGATTGTCAAGAAGTCCTGTACGAATATAATATTTTGATTCTGTCCTTGAAAGCGGCTTTATTTTTGTATTTTCAAAAAACCTCTGGGCAACCCTAGTCCTTGATGCAAGCTCCACAATATCCGTAACTACAACAGTTGCCGTAGGCAATTTTCCCGCACCTTTTCCTGACAAAAATATCTCGCCAGTCTGTTTTCCGCAAAGAAGAATCGCATTGGTTTCATTATTCACGCTGGAAAAAAGACTAGTGCTAGGAATCATCGAAGGCTGAACCCTTAGCTCCACTTCGCCATTCTCTTTCTTTGCAACCGTAAGTAATTTTATAGAATACCCCAAGTCCTTCGCATAATCCATGTCTTTTTTTGTCAAATCTGTTATTCCGCTTGTAAATGCACATTCAGAAAACTTTGCGTCAAATGCAAGAGAAGCAAGCAAAAATATTTTCTGCGCCGCATCATTTCCCTCGACATCAAAACTCGGATCTTTTTCAGCAAACCCGAGTTCCTGCGCCTTTTTTAGCGCATCATGATAACTCATCCCTTCATTCATTCTTGTAAGAATAAAATTTGTGGTGCCGTTAAGGATTCCATAAATACTTGTTATATTGTCCGAAGAAAAGCTCTCTTCAATTGTTCTCACAATTGGAATGCAACCACCCACCGCGGCCTCAAAGAGGACATTAACCTTATTTTTTTGTGCTGCCTGAAAGATCTCATAACCGTACTTTTCAAGCACCGCCTTGTTCGCGGTGACCACGTGCTTCTTCGCCTTAATCGAATCCATTATTATCGTACGCGCGGGCTCGTATCCGCCTATGAGCTCTACAATAACACTAATTTTTTTATTTTTCAGGAGCTTCTTGTAATCAGAAACACAAATTTCGCTGACTTTCAATTGTTTTGCCCTTTCCTCAAACTTGTCGCACACCGCAACAAGATTAATCTTAACCCCCGTTCTTTTCTCTATCAGTTTTGAATTGCTCTGCAAAATCTCGACAACCCCGGAACCAATTGTGCCAAGACCCACTAATCCAACGTTAATTTCTTTAGACATCTACAGTTAGATAGGATAAATTGAATATATAAGCTACCCCTAAATAAATGTGAAAAATAGTACACTAGGCCCAAAATCCCTAATTTTTAATTCTTTTCCCCCTCAATCTTGCCATGCAAACCCCCGCACAAAATGGGCCAAATTACGCAAAACTTGGGCTAAAAGCAGGACTCGAAGTACACCAACAGCTAGACACGTCCTGTTTCGCCACTGAGCAAAACCTTTGTTTTGCGAGGCATCTCAAGCATTTGTTTGAGATTGTGACTAGACGATGCGTGGTGCAAACAGCACCACAGGTGAACTAAATGGACTACGCAAAACTTGGGCTAAAAGCAGGACTCGAAGTACACCAACAGCTTGATACGGGAAAATTATTCATAAGAACGCCAAGCACCCTAACCGATGAATTTGACTTTACAATACAAAGAAAACTACGCCCCGTTGCAAGCGAACTGGGAGAATACGACAAAACAGCAATTGATGCGTTCAAAAGAAACGAGACTTTTTATTATTCCGGAAAAAAAGACAACATCTCTCTTGTTGAGCTTGATGAAGAGCCCCCGCAACCGCTAGATGAAGATGCGCTAAAAACCGTTCTTGAAGTGGCGCTCCTTTGCAAATCAAAAACAGTGGATGAGGCAGTAGCGATGAGAAAAACCGTTATTGATGGCTCAAACACTTCCGCTTTTCAAAGAACAATGATGATCTCCCTTGGTGGATTGATAGAAATAAAGTCTGACATTGAAAAAACAGGAAAGAAAAAAATCGGTGTGCAGACAATAATACTTGAAGAAGACGCTGCACGCCCAATAAAAAAAGAACAGGGAAAAATATACTACAATCTTGACAGGCTTGGAATACCCCTCATAGAACTTGCAACCGACCCAGATATCAGAAGCCCTTTTGAAGCGATAGAAACCGCAAAAAAAATAGGGGAACTTTTGAGGCTCACCTGCAAAACAAAAAGAGGAAAAGGAACGATAAGGCAGGATGTTAACGTCTCAATCGCAGAAGGAGCAAGATGCGAAATAAAAGGATGCCAAGAACTTGAGCTAATCGGAACAGTCGTTGAGAAAGAAATAGAAAGGCAAATTGATTTGCTTACGCTCAAAGGAATGCTAAAAACGAAATTCAAGACAGAGAAAGAGAGACTTGAACTATTTGGGCCCTCACAGGACATAACAAGGATATTCACGAACAGCGAATGCAAGTTCATAAAAGGAAAAACTGCTTTCGCGATGAAGATAATAAAAATGAAAGGATTACTAGGGCAGAAAGTCGGAGCAAAAAGATTTGGAAGCGAACTTTCCGCATACGCCAAAGCCACGGGAGTTAGCGGATTATTGCACAGAGACGAACTCCCAAATTATGGAATGACCCAAAAAGAAGTTGATGATGTTTGTTCGGCGCTCAAATGCACAAGCGAAGATAATTTTGTAATAATAGTGGCTGAAAAAGAAAGAGCCGAGAAGGCATTTGAGGCTATAACGAGAAGAACGCTTATAGCGTTTGAAAAAATACCCAGCGAAACTCGCGGAGCGCTTGAAGACGGCTCAAGCGAATACCAGCGACCGCTCTCAGGAGAAGCGAGGATGTACCCTGAAACTGACATACCGGTTCACAAAATAAGCGACAAATATTTACTAGTGCTTGAAAAGGGACTACCAAAAAGCGTTACAGAACGCGAGAAGGCATACACTGCGATGGGAATAAGCACGAACCACGTCGAAGAGATGAAGCTTTCAAACTACGCAAGATTTTTTGAAGAAAGCGTTGCACTAGGAGCGAACCCAAAAATTAGTGCAGGACTTTTGCTTCAAACACTCACCGAACTTCGAAGGAATAAAATAGCCACAGAAAAAGTGAAACTTGAAGATATTAGAGAAATATTATTGCTTGAAGCAAAAGGAAAAATATCAAAATCCGCACTTGCGGATGCTGTGAAAGTGCTTGCAAGCGGAGCTACTGTTGAAGAAATTCTTGCGGCACAGTCCGAAAAGAAAGTTGACAATAGCGCAGTAGAAAAAATAGTTGCATTAGTGGTTGCAAAGAACATTACGCTAGTGAAATCGAAAGGAATGGGTGCAATAGGTCCGCTTATGGGCGATCTTACAAAAGAGCCTGCGCTTAACGGCGTTGATGGAAAAGTGCTTAGCGACCTGCTTAGAAAAGAAATAATTGCGCAAAAATAACCCAAACGCAAATCTCAAATCATTCCTTTCGCGCCTTTTCTAATCTTTCTTAGGCATTTCTTGTGGAAATATTGCCCCGCCCAATGCTTGTCGCACGGAGCCTTGTTGCATAGTGCGCAGGGGACATTGTATTTTCCTTCGCCGCCCGCCGCGTCAGTTTCTGATTCGTTTTTTTGATCTTCATTTTCCATCTTCTTCTCACCAATACCTAAAAATGCCATTCATACCACATTATTCAAAATAAATACCCCCGCAAAAACTTTGGCTCTTGCGAGAAATGTCCAACAAATTGTGTTCTTAATTTATGCTAAGGCCGAGCATCTTTATCGCCTTTCTCATCGAGGCCTTTGTATCATCATGAGTCAAAAGTTTCACTGCTTCCCCAGGAACGCACCACCTAAAATCATCATGTTCAATAATCTTTTCGCCTTTCTCGTTAACCGCCTGATTATCGCTAAGAGTTATTCTTGAATTACTTGAAACACGAACAAGATAATTTGTCATTGTGGTCATTGACCCTCTTTTTTTGTCAAAAAAATCAAATTCGCCAACTTTACCAACCATCTCAAATTTCTTAAGGCCGGTTTCTTCAAACAATTCCCTTCCGACAGTACTTTCCTTTTCTTCGCCCACATCAATTCCGCCCTTGGGGTATTCCCATCCTTTCCAGTTGAGAACCCTATGCAGCAGCAAGAACTTTTCCCCTTCAAAAACTATTATCCCCACAATATCGCGCCTTTTTTGCGGGCAGGCTTTAGACCCTTGAGAATCTTTTGCACATTCCATGACAAAGATAACCCTTATCCAAAATAAAAACCCCTTGGAATGGAGAATTATTGTCCTATAAATTGTGTGTTACCTTCATGTGCAAATCATTTTAAGCCCAAAAAGTATTGTCTAACTATGGCAAAATCAATGGCAAAAAATAAGCCGACAAGTGTTTCAAAAAAAGAAAAAGACAAGACAGTACGCACCTTTGCAGCAGCCGCATTCCTTAATGACATGGGCTCAGACATGATCTTTCCCATATGGCCCATATTCCTCACATCAATTCTCGGAGCAAATATGGCCGTTCTTGGGCTAATAGACGGCCTAGGCGACGCATTTGTTTCTTTATCTCAAGCAGGCGCAGGATACGCATCAGATCGACTCAAAAAAAGAAAAGTCTTCATCTGGCTCGGGTACTTCTTTGGAGGAATATCAAGAGCAGGATATGCCGCATCCACAGTCTGGCCCCAGATAATCCCATTCAGAATACTTGACCGCGCGGGAAAAATAAGAGACGCGCCAAGAGATGCTATCATTGCAGATATCTCAGCACATGGTGAACGCGGAAAGAATTTTGGCTTCTTAAAAGCAATGGACAAAGCAGGCGCAATAGTTGGAATAATCATCTGCATATTACTCTTCAATATATTAGGGTACCAATTCCTTTTCTTCGCCGCAGCAATTCCATCACTTATCGGAGCACTTTTGGTAATAAAACTCATCAAGGAAAAAAAAGACGGCAAAATAAAACTTTACAAAGGAATCAAGCTGTCAAACCTGACAAAAGACTTTCGGCTTTTGCTAATATTAAGCGCACTTTTCGCTCTTGGATCATTTAGCTATTCTTTCATTTTGATATTTGCAAAACAAGCTGGCTTTGCCGACATGTTCATCCCAGTACTTTACTTAGTATTCACAGTAGTTGCTGCACTCCTCTCAATACCATTCGGAAGGCTCGCAGATAAAATAGGAAGAAAACCTGTGATGATAATCGCATTTGCACTATGGGCGCTCGTATGCTTGATTTTCATTCTGACCCAGAACTATTTATTCATACTTCTAAGCTTTGTTCTCTACGGACTCCACAAAGCCGCACTTGACCCAGTGCAAAAAACTTTTGTTTCTGATCTTGCCCCTAAAAAATTTAGAGCTTCGGCACTAGGGGGATTTCAGATGGTAGTGGGTCTATGCGCGTTACCCGCATCACTAGTTGCAGGAATCTTGTGGGATTTGTACGGAGCAATAGCGCCTTTTACCCTTTCACTAATTTTAACAATTGCGGCGACAGTAATCCTGTTTTTTATAAAAGAATCTTCGAATTAGCCAAAGCAAATTCAAAAGAACGAATCAAATAACACAGAATTTATTTATGAGTGGATCTCATCTCGGCTTTTCTGAAAATTACGTCCATTCTTACCGCTGTTCTAAAACCTTCAGCAATCCATTTATTTGAGTCCACAGCATCAACTATATCGTCAAGCATTTTGTTTTTCTGATCGTAAGTATTACTAGAACAAATAATTGCTTCAGTTTCATCGCTTGCAGCAGTTTCAGCAGCTTGGCCCGCAAAAATTCTCATTTCGCCAAGCACATGATCCTCGCCTTTTCTGTCAAAAGGAATCATGGAGTCCTTTAGCTCTTCCGCAATCATTTCAAGTTTTTGGGCAAATTTCTTTTTAGAATTAGTTATCTTCATTACGTCTCTTTCAAGCTTTCTTAATGCTATTTCGCCTCTGTCAACTTCCATTTCCCAAAACACCCTGCAATAATAAAGCACCAAAGTAATTATAAGATTGGCTATTTTGAGCAAGAATTAGCCCCACCCAGATTCGAACTGGGGTCTCAGGCTTCAAAGGCCTGCATCCTTGGCCGCTGGACGATGGGGCTAAATTATACTATTTTTCGCTTTGCGAGATTGCTTTCCCATCGTCCTTTTTCGCGGGCCTTTTTTCTAAAAAGGCTCCTGGCGCGATGGGGCTAAATTTCAACTTATCGGCTTTGCCTAAAATAAAGTGCCACGCTTAGCCATTTAAAGCTTTTCGACAGCCTCTTTTATAAAGAAGAATACGGGCGGGTAGCTCAGTCTGGTGGAGCACACGACTGATATCACTGAAAGTGCAGCGATCGTGCGGTCGGGCGTTCAAATCGCCCCCTGCCCATAAAAGAACATCCGGGAATTATTCCCGGTATGTTCCAACAGCAATTTCTAATTTACCTCTCTTTTTTTTGCTGACAAAGTTCACTTTGTCTTTAAAGAGGCATAAGTTTTTCTTACCAGTTATTTTTAATTCAAAATATTTATGTTTATAAGGTCCGTGAAAATTCGATTCAATACCCAGCTTAGACAACAATTCAGCAAGCTGCATCAACCCGCTGCCATTTATTGACTGCATTTGCACAGCTCTATCATACCCCCACTTTCGTTTCTGAAATATCGCGCTTCCTTCATCATCGAAAAAAGCCTGCAGATAAGCCGCAATTATATCCGCACTACCTGCAGAAACAAACGTTGGAACATGCCAATTTTTGCTATCAAAAGAGTATTGTTTGAATTTTGCAATAATTTTCTTATTACGAAAACCAGTATGAAGACAGGTACTCCCCGCATAAATTGCCCAACACTCAAGGCCAAAACAATTTTTAACCGAATTCCTAAAATCATTTATCAAAACAATATCTTTGTTGAAGTACCTTATAGTATCTCTTTCCGGCGAAAAGCACCCATCCGCTTGAACATGCGCAATAAATCTTGCAAATTGGGCAAAATCAACATTTTGACACATGCAAAACATCAAGAGTTTAAGATATTATAACTTACTCAAGGTTTGGCGCCGAGGCAAAACAAATGCTAAAAATGACATTATTTGGGGTTAAAAAAGCTTTTTCCTAAAGGAATATTTAGCATAAACCAGAAAAATAAGCGGAAAATGATAAATATGGACAAAACGAGCGTAGAAAAAGCAAAAAAGCAATTCCTCAAAAAAAGCAAGGAGATAGGCCGCGGCAAAATCAGCGGCTACGACTTTGACAAGCCATTTGACGCAGAAAAATTCTTTGAGGCATACAAAGACACCGGCTTTCAGGCGACAAATCTTGGAAAAGCAATTGACATAGTAAAAGAAATGAGAAAAAATAATTCGTCAATAATCTTAGGCTTTACCTCAAACATGGGCACATGCGGAATAAGGGACATAATCACTTACCTCATAAAGAACAAACTCGTTAATTTCATTGTGACAAGCACGGGCGGACTTGAAGAGGATATCATTAAAACTTACGGAAATTTTTTGCACGGCGATTTTGAAGCAGATGGCGCAAAGCTAAGAGAAAACGGAGTAAACCGAACAGGAAATATTTTTGTCCCAAACGACAGATACATTTGGTACGAAAAATTCTGCAACGATACGCTCAAACAGGTTTATGACGAACACAAAAAGAGCGGCAAAATAATAACCGGAATTGATATTGTTCAGGCGCTGGGAAAGAACTTAGAAAAAATGGAAAAGAAAGAAGAGAGCTTCACTTATTGGTGCCACAAAAATAATATCCCCCTTCTTTGCGAACCGCTAAACGACGGAGCAACAGGAGACCACATGTATTTCTTCAAGAAAGACCACCCTGACTTCGCAATAGACATGGTAAAAGAAGTGGAATTTATGTACGATTACGTTTTAGACCAGGAAAAAATTGGCGCAATAATTTTAGGGGGCGCAGTTCCAAAGCACTTCATCATGAATGCCTGCATGACAAGAGAAGGCGCCGATTACACGGTTTACATTAACACAGGATACGAAGGCGAAGGAAGCAACGCTGGGGCAAACACAAACGAAGCAAAAAGCTGGGGTAAAGCAGCACCTGATTCGAATAATGTAAAAGTTTGGGGCGAAGCAAGCATAATCTTCCCAATACTAGTCGCGGCCGGATTCAAGCTAGACTAACCCTCAAGTAAACTATTTATAGTAGAAAAATCATTTAGCCTGTTACAAAAACGTGATAACTTTGAGCGGCCTAGATTTCATTTGGACAATACTAAAAGTAAGCGCGCTTATTTTTCTTTTGACCCTTTTTGTTTTAATATTTGAAGGGGCGGTTTTTACTTTTAGCTCAAAAGATGCCCTTCTCACCCCAACAACCTACTCCGAAGCATTTGAAAAGAATGGAGTTTATGACACGCTTAGCGTAATGATTGCAGAAGAAACTTCAAAGTCAATGAACTACCCCGGGATGGAAGAAGAGGTAAAAACGTTTACAAAAGACATAGTTTCCCCGGCATTCATGAAGCAACAAACCGAAACGCTCCTAAAGAACGCCTTTGATTATGTGAACGGCAAAACAAATTCATTGAATCTAAAGATTTCCATACCAAAAGAGACCGTGAAAGAAAAATTAAAAAATTTTATATTAACTTATGTCTCAAAACTCCCATCCTGCACTCCTGCGCAGATACTTGACCCTAATGGCATAATCAACCCTGACGGCACTGCAAACTGCATACCTCCCACGATAAACAAGGAAACTATTGCCGACCAGATGATAACCGAACAGGAAAAACAAAACCCGAACGCATTCAACTTATCAGTTGACTTCAATGAGGCAACAAATGGAGAAATAGCAAAAGCTCTTTCACAAATAAGGCAGATAAACGAGATACTTCTCTTTATCCTCTTAGCGGGGGTCGCCGCAATGATTTTCATCATTACAATCGTTCTTGTGATATGCAGAAAATCTCTTAAGTCGGCGGTAAAGTGGATAGGGCTTTATCTCTTCATGGCAGGCGCAGTAGGAATATCCCTCGCATTCATGATGGGGTCCATTATCCCAGCCATAATAGCCGCATCAATGCAAGGCATCCCCGCCCAGTTTGAAACACTCATAGTAGGAACGCTTAGTTATATCCTAGGGCTTATCGCAACAAATGCTCTTTTGATTTGCGCAATAGTTACTATACTGGGGGCCCTAATGATAGTAGTTGGAATATTTATCCTAAAAAAGCCAGGAGCTACCAAGCCAGGAATAATTGAAGTCAAAGAAACCCAAAAAGTTTCAAAAAAATAATTTTATTTTTCTGATTTTTCTTTCACTCAAAAGAAACCAAATACTTCTTGTATTCCAAAGGATCGTTCACGAGGCGCATTGTTTCCCTTACTGTCAATCCGCCAAGATACTCTTCAATTAATTTCATTGAGTTTTCGTGGGCCGATATTGCTACATCGCAATCATTCTTCTGGATAAAATAAAGAACATCTCTTAAGAAAGGAAAAACCCTTTTGGATACTTCGTGAACACTTTCCCCTTTAGGGATTAGCACATAATACCCTTTATTCAAAGAATCATACTCGTGAGGAAACTGATTTTTTACTGTCTCTCGATCTAGTCCAGTAAGCGCCCCATAATTTCTCTCTCTTAATCTTGGGTCAACAAAAACTTCCACTTTAGACCTGTTTGCAAGAACTTCCGCGAGCACCTGCTTGCTTCTCAACTGATCAGAACAAAAAGCAAAATCTATGTTTTCATCCTTGAGATTCTTCGCCAACACTTCTGCCTGAGCCTGCCCTTTCTTATCAAGAGGATTATTGAGCCATCCGCAAAATATATTCTCGTCATCGAACGTGGACCCGTGCCTGAAGACTATAATAGAATGCTGCATTCAAAATCATTAATGTACGAGGAACTTTAAAACCCTTCTACCTCTCACCATTTACATGACAGGCATAGTAGAAAGCATCATTTTGGGCTTTGCTCAAGGTATAACCGAGTGGCTGCCTGTTTCAAGCAAAGGAAACGTCACTATTTGGGCCAATTCTTGGGCTTATCGACTTCAGACGCTTTTAGTTATGCAATAATACTCCACATAGGCACCCTCATTGCAGCAGCGATATATTTTCGAAAAGACATAATTGCAATACTAAAAGGCAAGAACAAGATTGAAGCAAAGTTTATTTTCTGGACACTTGTCGCAACAGCCATTACAGCTATTCCTAGCTACATTCTCCTCAAAAAAATTCTTGAAACCGCAAGCATCAACCTGCTCGGGCTCACCATTTATTCGCAAACTATTTTCATGCTTGTAGTGGGAATATTTCTTTTAGTAACCGGATTTTTGCAGATCGCAAAGAAGAAACAAAAAGAAGCGACACTTACAAGAAAGAACGCTATCTTTCTCGGCCTTGGCCAAGGTCTCACTGTACTCCCGGGAATGAGCAGAAGCGGAACAACAACGTCAATCATGCTTTTCGAAGGCTTTTCCCCGGAACACGCTTTTCAATTAAGCTTTTTGATTTCTGTCCCAACAGTAATACTTGGAGAGCTATCTTTCAACTTGCTTGAAGCCCCGGTTCTTTCATATGATATGCTTTTTGGAATCGCCACCGCAGCGATTGTCGGTTACCTCAGCATTGACTTCCTCTTAAAATTGGCAAAGAAAGTCAACTTTGGAAAATTCTGCATCGCACTCGGCATAATTTATTTGGTAATTGCGGCAATTTCTGTCGCACTGCCGGCAATTGCATAAAAAGTTTTTTTGCAAGACAAGTTAACTACTTC
Source organism: archaeon (assembly GCA_038046585.1). Classification (GTDB taxonomy): domain Archaea; phylum Iainarchaeota; class Iainarchaeia; order Iainarchaeales; family JAAZKV01; genus JAAZKV01. Next base: position 25,978 of record JBBSVX010000028.1, on the reverse strand, counting down.
AAATCCTGTTCCCAAAGATCAACGAAATTATCTACGAGTGTGTCAAGGAATGTTTCCCTATAATTCACAAGAACCTCGATAATAGGTTCCTTGTCCTTGATTGAAAAATAAGTCTTGCCGCTTGTTTCTTTCTGCCCCACTACTCCAGACAAAAGAAGCTTTTGCATGTGAAAATTTGTGGTCGAAGGGCTGAGCATAACTTCTTTTGAAATGTTTTTAAGCGTCGCCTTTCTCCGGTTCATCAAAAACAAAATTATTTTTCTAACCGAATCCTGCCTCAAGAGGTTCATCAAATCTGTATTAACCTGCGTTCCGCCGGTTGGATAGAATCTGGAAAACTTCCCTTCCTTCTTTTCACTTATCATCGCTTTTTTCTGCAAGTAATCAATATGGTACTGCATCGCGCCCGTAGCAATGCCTGTTCTTCTTTGAACTTCCCTAAAGTGAAGACCAGGATTTTTTGCGATTGTAGCATATATTTTGTCGCGGGGGCTAAGAATCATAGCCTCTTCCAAATCTTTTAGCGCCAAACAAAAAACCCCTTTTTTCTCCGTTTACTTCTTGAAGAGCGAGACAAACAAGCTTGACATTATAGCCAAATCAAAAACGCTTTGTATGTACACGTTCATGAATGTTCCTGGCGAAATGTAAAGATCAGCCAAGTGAAGTGCACTTTTAACGAAGAACAATCCAAATGCTACCATAACCCAAAGAAGCTTTGGCATCTTATGCTTCAAATAAGCCGCGAATGCAACGTAAGCCATCACAGCCGAAACAAACATGACAATCCAGGCTACAACCCACCCAATGTCCGCTGCAGCGGTTGCCGCAGGTCTCAAAAAATCCCAAGGGGCTTCTGCGAATACAACCCCTATTAGCGCTATTAACGCGAGCATTACTGTTCCAAACCTTTTCAAGAACACCACCTCTGTGAGTGCGAGATAATTAGCATGTTTTCATATAAAGGGCTTTCGGTATGGCAAAAAGAAATTATTTGGAGATTAATTTGGCACTATTTTTATAAGTATTTTTCTTTCCCTAGGCCCGTCAAACTCTGCGAAATATATCGCTTGCCATTGACCAAGCACTATTTTTGCATTTTCTACAATAAGGATCTTCTCCGAGCCCACAAGGGAAGACTTTAGGTGCGCATCAGAATTGCCTTCATTATGGCTAAACCTGATTTTTGGTATCATCATTTCAAGCGCATCAAGCAGATCCTGTTTCACATCCGGATCAGAGTTTTCATTGATAATTATCCCCGCGGTGGTGTGCGGACAAAAAACGACGCAAAGGCCGTCCTTAATCTTCGAATCGCTGATTACTTTCTCAACTTGGGAAGTGATGTCAATTAGTTCACATCGCCTTGACGAAGGCACTTTTATCTCAACAGCCATAAATAGAAAATTATTTCGAAAGCCTTGATTTTAAGGCATCTTGAACTTTTTGCGGACTTGCAGTGCCTTTTGTTTCCCTCATCACAAGACCTGCAAGGAAATTGAAGGTCTTCTCGTTTCCGCCCTTATAATCAATAACCGCTTTTTCATTCGCAGCTATTACTTTTGCAATTATCGTTTCAAGGTCCACTGTCTGCGAAATCAAAAGATTATTTTTCTTCAGGTATTCGGCCGGAGTCAGGTGGCCGCCACTAATATAATTTATCATTGAAGCTTTCGAGTTTTTGTCCGATACTTTTCCTTCAGCAATCAGTTTTAGAAGCTCAACCAAATACTCGGTTTTGATATTATTCTTCACTTCGAGAAGCGAAAGCGAATCATGATTTAGTATTGCCAAAAGTTCGCGTGTCAAGAGTTTTGCAGCAATATCAGCTTTCGCCCCTTTTGCAACAACACTGTCAAATATTTTTGAAAGCTCAAAATCCCCGCAGATTACTTTTGCGTCATATTCTGCCAAATTATATTCTCTCAAATAGCGCTTCGCCTTTACATCAGGAAGCTCGGGCATCTCCGACTTTATCTTTGACAGCTCAGTATCGCTAAGGCTCACCTTGACAAGGTCAGGATCAAAAATATATCCATAATCGGATTCTGTTTCTTTTGACCTAAGCGCAATAGTTGTTCCAGTATCGGCGTTGTATGCGCGGGTGTGCTGCTCAATTTTATTGCCTGAAGAAACTTCTTTTGTCTGTCTTGCGATCTCATAAGTTAAGGCGGTTTCGGCAGCGGCAAATCCAGAAACATTCTTTATCTCAGTTCTGTTCCCGCCAAGGATTGAAACATTGCAATCGACCTTGAGAGTAGTTCCTTGCTTTAGTACGCCCAAGTACCCGAGCATATTCTCTAATGTCTTCAAAAATTCTCTTGCTTCAGCGGGAGAAGCGATATCCGGCTCGGTAACAATTTCTATCAATGGGGAATCCGATCTATTGTAATCAATCAAGCAGTAAGAACTTTTTCCCATTCCGTCAGGGTGCACAAGTGCGGCGGGATCCCATTCAAGGTGCGCCCTCCTGATTTTAATCTTCTTTCCGCCAGCAAGCTCTACAAACCCGTATTGCGCAAGAGGAACTTCATATTGCGTTATCTGATAATTCATCGCCATGTCAGGATAGAAATAAGTTTTTCTTGAAAAGAAAAAATCCTTGTTTATTCCGCAGTTAAGCATAAACCCTATCTTTACCCCATAATCAACCGCTTTTCTATTTAGTACGGGCTTACTGCCGGGGTGACCAAGGCAGATAGGACAGCAGGCAGTATTTGGATCTGTCCCTTCAGTAGGGCAAGAACAAAAAAGCTTGCTTTTTGTGCCGAGGTACGCGTGTATCTCAAGGCCTATCATCACTTTCATGTCAGCAGCCATTTTACTTCAGCCGCCGAACATAAACTTCATCATAAAAATCAAGTCCTTCCTTTTTGTAGAATTTTGCCGCGCGCCTATTTTTGCGGTCAATTATCAGCATTAGCATTTCACAGCCGCGTTTCTTTGCAAGCTCGGCAGATTTTGCAAGCAAGTTCTCCCCTATCTTATGCTCGCGATGGCCCTTTTTGACATACAACTCTACAAGTTCCGCCTCAAGGCCCCACTTGTAAATGGGGATCGATTCCTGCGGCTTGTCATATATATTCACTAATGCGCAACCGATAAGTTTTCCTTTTGTTTCGGCGACAAGGATAAAGGAGCGCTTTGATTTTATCGCGCCCTCAAATTCTTTCTTTATTATTTTTGAATAGTCTTTTTTGAACTCATAATACCAGCCGTATTTCTTGTGGGAATCAATAAGCTCTTTTCCAAACAGTGCGACAGTGTCAAGATCCTTAATCGTTGCAAGGCGGTAATCTACAAGTGGCTTTGTTTTTTGATTCATTCCTCAGCCACCTTTCCAAAATCATAAAGCCTTTTTTCCTGCAAGTGCGGAGCGATTGCCATCAAGCCCACTGGAAGCCCTGACGAAGAAATGCCCGCGTTTATGCTCAAGTGAGGCATTGCAGCAAGGTTCGCAGGAACCGTACAAAGATCCATCGCAAAGTTTTGCATAGGAGTAAGTTTTGAGATGTCCTCAAATCTAGGGGCAACGACAGGCATAGTAGGACAAATCAAAAGATCATAATTCTTGAACGCTGCATTGAATTCGTTTATGAGTTTTGTCCTTACCTTCATCGCTTTCAAATAATATGCATCCCTATACCCCGACATTCGGGCAAATGTTCCAAGAATTATCCTTCTCTTAGCTTCAGCAGTAAAAAACTTGCTTCTGATTTCGGAAAAATATTCATCAAAGTGCTTTCCTTCCACCTCGCCCTGTTCGCCGTATCTTAATCCGGATAATTTTGCAAGGTTTGTCGAAGCTTCACATGTAGCGATTATGTAATACGCTGCAAGCGCATACCTTGAATTGAGCGGCAAAGTAACCTCTTCAACAACAATTCCTTTTTTGCGCAATTTCTCAAGCGCAGCGGCAAATATTTTTTTCACTTCTTCGTCGCACCCTTCAACAAAATCTTTTATTACCGCAACTTTCTTTATTTGGCCCGCGCCTTTTTCAGCGATGAATTTTGCATCAAGCGAAGTACTGTCCAACTCGTCAAACCCGGATATTGCTTCCAAAAGAATTGACGCATCATCAACAGTTTTTCCAAGCGCACCTATCTTGTCTAGCGAATTTGCATAATCTATTAAGCCATATCTTGAAACAACTCCATAAGTGGGAGTCAGCCCCGCTACTCCGCAAAATGACGCAGGCGCGGCGATTGATCCGCCCGTGCTTTCACCTATTGCAACATGAACCGCACTAGTGTATTTTGTGAATCCTCCGGCTCCGCCACTAGATCCTCCGCAGGATCTTGAGTTGTCAAAAGGGTTCTTAGGAACTTTCTCGGTGTTTGTAGCAAATGTGCCGAACCCAAATTCGTCCTGGGTTGTTTTTGCCAAGATAATTGCCCCTTCTTCGCGGGCTTTTGCAACGGCTGTCGCATCAAATAGAGGAACATAACCTTTGAGTATCTTTGATCCTGCTTTTGATTCAAGACCTTTAACGCAAAGCGCATCTTTCACTGTGATTGGCACCCCAAATAACTTTCCTTTTTTTTGGAATTTTCTTAGCGCTTCAAGCTGAGGAACAATTAGGGTTTCATCAAACGCTTCGATATAATTGAGCCCATTTTTTTGGGATTCTCTAAGATCATCAAGCGCCTGCCCCAAGTTTTTTTCAACGATTGAAAAGTCTTTCTTTGCGGCTTCTACAAAATCTCTAACACTTTTTTGCTGCGCCATAAAAAACACTTTCAAAAAATTCACATCGGCTTTGGGCCCTTGATGTACCCGTTTTCCCTAAGAGAGGGCAAAACATTTTTTAGCGCCTCGTCAAGCGTTAGGCAGGGTTTTACTTCATCCGCCCTGAATCTGTTAGACATTTTTATTGGCTGAAACGACGGCTCTTCTTTTGCGTCAAGCTCGTCAAGCTTTGAGAAAGAATCAAGAATTATCTCCTTTATCTGGGGAACAAATTTTTCAAGCTCTTCTTCGCTGAGACTTAAACGTGCTGAAGTCGCGACTTTTTTTATCAGAGCCTTGTCTACTTCTATTTTGGGCATGACTAAATAGAGTTTGAAAGGTTTTTTAAATCAGAATTCGCCAAGGACCCTTTGCTTATGGTGCGCCAGGGGCTTTGCATTAAATCCTTTCCTATTAAGCTTTCTTGCAAACTCATCCGCAAATCCGTGATCCGTGAGAATTAGCTTTGGCTTTGCCGCTTCCACGTACGCGAAAAGATCATTATAATCAGCGTGATTGCTTAAGTGAAACACTTTGTCATAATATCCCTTATAGTCCCATCCGCTTGCAACAGCAGAGAAAACTTTTCTTTTGTCAAAATGCTCGATTGTTGCAAACAAATGGCGGTCAACGAGCTGCGGGGGCATGATCAGAACGCTTGCATCCTTGAGATTGTGGTTAAGCCGAAGGTATTCCCCGAGCTTTATTCCGAAAGAATTATAGATTTTGTTTGAAGCGAAGATGCTTTCATGCACCACTGGCACAAGTCCCGCGTCATTTGATATGCGTGTAAGCTCCTGCGCCTTTCCAAGAGAATAACCTGCCAAGAGCACAAGTCCTTTTTTTGCATTTTCTTTCACCCAATTGGTCATTTCGCTAACAATGTTATCATATGGTTCAAACGCATACTCGGGCGAACCGAATGTTGTTTCAAGCACGAGCGTGTCGCACTTAATCGGCTCTGCGCCCTTGAAAAGCAGCGAATCTTTTAGCCTAAAATCAGAAGTGCATGCATAATCGGTTCCATCGCTTGAAAACTTTGATTGAAAAGAACCCAAAATATGTCCGTTAGGGTAAGGAGTCACTGAAAATCCGTCAAACTTTGTCTCTTTCCCGATTTTTAGCTCTCCAAAAGTCGCTTCCCCATATCTTAACTTGATTAGCTCTATTGTTTCAGGGGTAGAATAGAACTTGGATTTCTTTGAAAGCTTCACATGATCCGCATGAGCATGGGATATTAGCACATCCTCGCCCTTAGGCGAGCGGGTGGGGTCAATTGAAAGGTCCTTAAAACGCAAGTTGCCTTTATGGGAGAACATAAAACAATTACTCCCGCGCAAGTATAAAAATGAGAGTCCCAAATTTTAGGCCCTTAAGCAAGAATTATATATCACTAAAGAGCTACTTTAGCTTGCTATGATGATTGCACTTGAGAACCGCGTAGACGGCGCCATAAAAATGGTCGAGGAACTGCACGACTCCCTCTCAAAGATAAGCTGGGCGGAACTCAACCGGAACGGGTTTGTAGCCGAACTTGAAAAAAGTGTTTCAAAGCTAAAAAGTCTCCAGTTTGAAATGGAGCAAATAGACAAGGAATTATCAATGCTCCTTGAGAAGAACACTCCTTCGTTTTCAAACTACCTGATCGATTTCAAGAAGGAATATGCAATACTGTTTGCAAATGTTTCCCTTGAAAAAGCAAAACGAATCAGGGAAGACATAGCGCTGGTGAATGAAACAGAAGACAGGGATGTGCCCGAACTTTACTCCTCCCTCCAGCAGAAAATAATGGAACTTATATTGAAGAGCAGATACAACCTAGAAAAAGCGCGCACATTTTTGCTGGCAAAAAAGATTCCTTTCGTAAAAAAAGGAGCTGCAGCAAAAGATCTGCTTGATTTGCTGCAAAGAAAAGACGACGAACTATCCGAAGAAAAGAAAAAAACGCTTGAACTCAGAAGAAAGGCATTCTTTGGAATTGGAAACGAAAAGAACATTGCAGAAACAGAAAGAGAGCTTAACGAGCTTGACAAGTCCCTGAATACTTCAGTCTCAGAATCCGCACAGTCTTTGAAAACGCATCTCGCTCAAATAAAATATGTCGAAGGAAGCTTTGCCAATCTAAAAGACAAAGTAATGAAAATAGAGTCAATGCACGGCTCGTTTACCAAGAAATCTTCCGAACTTATCAAGGAACTGAAAAAAGAGCGCGACTATGCGAAAAACATGGCGCTACAAATAGAAGAAGACACCTTGAGATTGAGGACAGAATACACTTCAAAGATACTGGATCTTGAAGAGAAAAAAATCGCAGCCGAAGAAAGGGCCGGCGCAAAATACGAGAAACAAGTCAGGGACATCCAAAGAGAAATTGAGGAAAAAAATATTGCACTCAAAAATGCACGCAAGACAATTGAAGACCAAGAAAAAGAAATCAGGCGCCTAAAATCAAGCGCGAAGTAATTAGGCTGAAAAATTATTCCGAAAAGTCCTTATCTTCAGGTTCAAATGATCTTTCGTTGAAAAGCACATCAACGATTAAGTCACAATACTTTTTCACAAGCGCTTCTTTTGCTTCATAATACTCGTCTTCATCAAGAGAAGACAAATCATCTTCCTCAATCGCCTTAAGTATTCTTGTCTCGGTCTTTATCTCAACATCGACAAGTTTGTCTTTCATATACTTAACTTCGGCCTCGTCTTCCACAAGCGCGAACGCAAAGACAAAATCGCTTTCAGCAGCGCACTCCGCGCAAAGAAAAGGAAGATCCTCAAGAGTTGGTGCAAAACGCTCTTCAAGTTCAAGCCCGGAAATCCTTTTTGACAAATTCTTTGCCATATCCTTAAACACCGCTACGTGCGGCTCGGCTATTCCAACGAGAGATATTTTCATAAATAAAGATACGTAAGCGGGGCATTTAATTGTTTCTTTGCCGCGCAAATAAGCTAAAACGAGGAGAAACGCCAAAACGAGGGCTTTTCACCCTAAAGAAACATTTATAAAAATCAAATAACTTATACTCTCAAACAATAAGCCCTGAAAGCAAAAAATATTCATAAAAATCGGCGATAAAAATGTTTGACAAAGATTACGACGACCCGAACTATAACCCGGGCGGATATGACGACAATCCTCAGCCGCAAGGAGGCTTTAAGATGCCCGACTTATCAGGATACGCAACAGGCGCAGCAGGAATGGCCGGTTCCGCAGGAGCAGCAGGGGCACAGGCTACAAAGGACGCAGCAAAGAAATGGATTCCAATAGCAATAATAGGAGTTATCGGACTTGCAGTAATACTTTTCGCGCTTTTCTGGATAATGTCAAACCAGGCAGTAGAATTTAACGTAAAGGAACTGGACGGCGGAATGCTTAACGCAAAAATAACAATTGAAAGCGGCTCAAACAAAGTGGCTGATAATAAGACCGTGAGAAACGGATTATACACAATGAACCTCGCTCCGGGAGATTACACTTATACAATAACGGCTACCGATCACGTCTCAGAAACTGGAAGCTTCACTGTTCCAAGCGATGAATTAAAAGAGCCGCTTGAAGTGGAACTTGCAAAGAAAGCGAACATAGTTATGGAATACACCCTTGACGAAGAGAAGATTTTTGAGACGCACACAGTGAAAGGCACTCTTAAACTAAAGAACACCGGAACAAGCGACCTTGTAGAAGAGCAATTAATAGTTGAAACATCAGGCAGCGACAAGAACGGCAAATCTTCCACCGCGGTGCTTGACATAAATTTCACTCCAAGTCTTTTTTCGGTTTCAGAAGGCGGAGAGACCAGTGTAATATTCACCCTTTCAATAAGAAAAGACATCACTTCCTCGGCCGATTCATCAGTCACCGTAAAAGTAAAGGGAACAGATCAAAAGAAGACAATTACAATTAGGACAATGCCCTCAATCAAGATTGAAGATCTTGATGTCGGATCAATAGCGAAAAGCGGACTGGAAAAATTATCTCTCACGTCGGGAAAAGAAGAGGACACAACAATTGTAGTGGAAAACAAGGATGAGGATATCGAACTTAACGACTTGAAGATTGAAATAGTGGCAAACTCCGGATCCGAAGACAAATTGAGTTGGATAAGAATAGACCAGGCGCCAAATGATAATCTTACAACAAGAGTCATCGATTCAATACTCCCTGAGGGGGAAACTCCAGTAAAACTTTATTTCAGACCCCCGCTTGATGCGGAAGTTGGAGACAAATTCAGCGGGAACATAGTATTCTCCTCAATCGGACTCACAGCCGAAAGAATTGTTCCGCTTGATCTTGAAGTAAAGACTTCAAGCGATATAAAACTCACCCTCTCTTCAGGCTCAATCTCAATAACCTGCTCAGATGATACAGGTTGTCCTAAAAAACCAGTGCAATTCACCCTGAAAAACGAGAGCACTACTGAGGACATAAAAGACATAAAAATAACCCTCGATGAGATGAATACGGACACAACAATGGGGACTTGCCTCACTTGGATGAGCCTGCAAACCACATCAGTAGCTTTACTTGAAAAAGGAAAAGAAACTACTATTTACGCCGACATCCAGCCAATAAGCCCTGAAACAGTAAGGTGTTACCTAAGATTTGATTTTGAGAACCCAATTACAAAAGTAGCGGATTATGTTATCAGTAACCCTGCGATAGTTATTACGGCAAAGTGAAATAACTTCGCTAACTAAAACAAACCTGCCCAAAAACAAATGTTTTTGAGTTAAATCATTCAATAATCAGAGCGGGCTTTGCGGGGAAAGCGTTCTTCGCCTTAACTTCTTTTGAAGTATCGGCGCTTATTATCTCAACAGAGCCAAATTCTTTTTCTAAAGCTGGCTTCGCCTCGTTAAGCACCGCAATTTCATCGTACTGTTTTAGTTCTGATATTTCAGCAAGCTTCAGAACAGCTGTTTTTGCGAAAGATTGCATCTCACTGCCGTACTGCTTAAGAGAGGAATCAGCCATCAGCGCTTTCATCGCTGCGCCAAAATCTGGCTTTGATTGGCATGCTTGCGCCACCACTTTAAGGGCCTTCCATTTCCATTCAGGGGCAACAAACACTTTCACTTTTGTAACTTTTTGTATCTTTGCAAGGTCCTTTATTCTCAAAACATCAAGTCTCATTGTTGTTACGGCTGATTCTATTCTTTCGAGCTGTTCATCAATCTTTGATTCGTCGGCGATAGGCCAGGTTTCAAGACTCAAATAGCCCTTATTGCCCATATTATGCCAAAGCTCTTCAGTGATATGCGGACAAATAGGGTGCAGGAGTTTTATGAACGAAATCGCATCCTGTCCTGCTATCTCCCCTTCTGAACTTATCGCGTCGAAAAGCTCTCTTAGTTTTATTATCGCAATATTGTATTTGAAATTTGCAATGTCTTCGGTGACAAGCTTTATTGTTTTGTTAACCTTGCTCTCAATCATTTTGCTTGATTTTTTGAATTTCACCGCGCCAAAAAAATTCATATATTTTACTATCTGCTTGTGCGCCGACTCCATTCCCCTATCAGACCAAACACTATCGCTGTTTGGCGCAGAAAGAGACATCAAGTTGAATCTCAATGAATCAGCAGAGAACTTGTTCACATTTTCTATCGGGTCAACAGTGTTGCCTAAAGACTTTGACATCTTGTTCCCGTCAGGACCGTGAAGCATTCCTTGATTGAATAATTTTGTAAAAGGCTCGTCAAAATCAAGCATGTTCATGTCCCTCAACGCTTTTGTGAAAAATCTTGCATAAATTAAATGCATGCAGGCGTGTTCTGCTCCGCCGATGTATTGGTCAACAGGCATCCAATACTTTAATTTTTTTCCGTCATAGGGCTTTGACTGATTGATGCTGTCACAGTATCTCAAATAGTACCAGCTTGAATCAAAGAAAGTATCCATCGTATCAGTTTCTCTTCTTGCGGGCGCGCCGCAAGTCGGGCACTTTGCGGAAACAAACTCCTTATTTGATGCCAAAGGATTACCTTCGCCAAATTTCACATCATCTGGAAGAACAACAGGTAACTGATCCAGGGGAACTGGAACTAACCCGCACTTGTCACAATATATCATCGGTATAGGGGTCCCCCAATATCTCTGCCTCGATACGAGCCAGTCCCTGAATTTGTAATTCACTGTTTTTTGGCCGAACTTGTATTTTGCGATATGCCCGCTAATCGCGTCAATGGCTTTTGCGCTTTCCATTCCGCTGAATGCACCCGAATTAATCAGGAGCCCTTCTTCTGTGAAAGCCTCTCCGCCCTTCAAATAATCTTTCCACACTGCAGAATTTGATTCGATGTTAAGGAAGTTTGCCACGTCTTTTTTTGCGACCCACAGGCCCTTATGGTTTTTTACATGTTCTGGCAGTGGTTCCACAAATTCATCCGATGCGAGCTCGACTAAAAATGTTTTCTGGTAAGCCGCGCGGTTCACGTTCTTATGGGTGGCAAAAAACTTTGAGAATACTTCAAACCCTATGCGCTTTACGGACTTTATATCCTGGTATCCCGATTCTTCCCTTGTTTCCCTCACAGCGGCCATTTCAGGAGTCTCGTTTTCCTCGACGCCGCCCAAAATGAATGTTTTCCAGTTGAACTTTGTCCAGTCAAGGCAATAATATTTGTCTTCGTTCCAGTGCTTTACAATCGCAAAGACCGCCTTTCTTTCGACAACAGGCATGTCTTTTCTTATTGCGTCAGGGCCCGAGTCAGTGATGAACGCCGGAGCGATTACCTGCTTGAGTGGAATCTTGTATTTCACAGCAAATTCAAAGTCCCTCTGATCGTGCGCCGGAACAGCCATTACCATTCCCGCACCATAATCTGCAACGACAAAGTTCCCAGCCCAAACAGGAACCAACTCATCCGTAAGCGGATTAATTGCATAGGCCCCTGTGAACACCCCTTCCTTGCCCATATCTTCAAGCTCTTTTTCGCTCACGCTCTTAAGTTTTTTTAAGAATTCTTCAACAGCAAATCTTTGCTCGGGAGTAACCATCTCGAAAAGTTTTGGATGCTGGGCTGAAATCACAAGAAAAGTTACCCCATAAATTGTATCGGGTCTCGTAGTGAAAATTGGCCAATCAGTTCCATTTATCTTGAAATTAATTTCAGTACCAAAACTTTTTCCAATCCAATTCTTCTGCAGGGTCTTAATCCGTTCAGGCCATGCAAGATTTTCGCCTTTCTCCAAGAGTTCCTCTGAATATTTTGTGGTTCTGATGAACCATTGTTCGAGCTGTTTCATTTCAACGTCAGTATCAGAGTGTCTCCAGCATTTTCCTGAGTGCACCTGTTCGTTTGCAAGAACGGTGTTGCACTTAGGGCACCAATTTACCGCGCTCTTTTTTCGATACACTAGCCCGTTTTCGTAGAATTTGAGAAAGAAAAATTGGTTCCACTTGTAATATTCGGGTTCGCATGTCTTAACGAGCCTTGACCAATCATAGCTAAGTCCGAGGCTTTTTTGCTGTCGAATAAAATTCGTTATCGATTTTGTAGTATAACTTTTCGGGTGCTCTCCGGCTTTTATCGCTGCGTTCTCCGCAGGCAAGCCGAATGCATCATACCCCATAGGGTAAAGAACATTAAATCCGTTCATTCTCTTAAATCTCGCATAAATGTCGCCGATGGTGTAATTGAGCGCATGGCCCATGTGAAGTCCTGCGCCTGACGGGTAGGGGAACATTTCAAGGACATAGTACTTTGGCTTTGTCGATGACGAGCTTACTTCAAAGATTTTGTCTTTTTCCCAATTGCCCTGCCACTTCTTTTCAATCGAAGCGAAATCCAGCGGGGACTCTTCAAATACCATGACAAATTTGAGTTGGGAACGGATTTTAAAGAATTGTCCTCGGGCCCAAAAAGGCTTAAAAACAACAAAATCCTATTTCAACGTATGGATGAAAAAGCAAAAGCGCTCATCTTAGTGGCGCTGATTGCAATAGTTTCGTTTATTGGAACGTATTTCTTTTCAGCATCAGGCATGACGTTAGAGAAATTCCTGACCCCCAATTTTATCCCTTTGCTTGGATCAATACTAACCCTGAATTTTGTGGCGTTTTTGTTCTGCTCGGCAATTGTAATAGCACTAATACTATTCCTGGGAAGAAAATTTAATTTTTATTACGCGCTCGGATTGTCAGCCACAGGGCTCATGGCAGGATCCTGCATAGGAGTATTTGTCTTCAACCTCTTTGACTTCTTTTTAGCGGTGCTTTTTGCGAATGTGGGAATATTTTGGGCACTCCTTGTGCTTGAACCCAAAGAAAAAGAATTGAAATATGCTCAAATAATAAGATCAGGGTCATTTGCCGCAGAAAAAATAATCCTTTTCGCTTCAATCGGACTTTTCTTTGGGGTGATGATTGCAACAGTTTCAAACCAAGCATTCTACGAAAAAAAATTCACTGATGATTTGCTTGCAATGACAATCGGAAACGAAAAAACAATGAAAGATGCGATACAAGAACCGCTCATTACAGGAATAGCTGATGCCCAAAAACAGACGATTGACGCGCTTAGATTGGCCCCTCAGTTCACTGTACTCAAATCAAAGAATGATGCAGATGTGCTTATTTTTGTGGCGACAATAGATGCTTTGAGCGGACAATTCGGCTCAGAAAGCTACAAGGACACTCTTCGTGACCAAATATCAAAAAGCCCGGCAACCTCCAGCTTCAGCGAGACACTGCTCAAAAGCATTCCACTAATGGCAACATCTGCAAAAGCGGCGTGGATAATTTATGCAATACAGGCGATAATCATGGCCCTCTTCATCGGAGGAATAATCGTGAAAAATGGAGCAGGAATAGTTTACAATCTTTTTGCGCTCGTTTTTCCGACAAGCTTTTCTTCGGGGAGTGCCTCAGAAAAGACTAAGGCTTAAAAAGACCTAAAACCAATTGATATTATACCATTTATACAAAAGTGATGCCATGCTAAACCAAAAAGTGATTCTTGACAATCAGAGCTTTAAGGCATTATCTGCCGAAAGCAGAGTCGGCATACTAAAAAACCTAAATGTCAGAAGAATGACCCTAAGCGAACTAAGCAAGAAACTAGAGCTTGAAAGCTCCACCATCAAAGAACACTGCATGATACTTGCAAAAGCCGATCTCATAAAACAGATAGACGAAGGAAGAAAATGGAAATATTACGAGCTCACTGGAAAAGGGAAGAGCCTGCTTGAACCGAATTTTATGGAAGAAGCAAAAGTTCTGATAGTTTTATGTTTCGGGCTCATAGTTTTTGGCGCAATGATTTATGCAGCATTCGGCTTGCTTGCAATTTACGGTTCACCCGCCCAAAGCGCTATTACAGCCGGATCGATATTTGACTCAGCTCCAATACTTTCAAGCACCAAGAGCACGTCCGAAGTTTTGCCCGCTTCAATAGAATCGGCAGCAAGCGTAAATGATGCTGAAAACAAAGCAGTTGGTACTTCCTCGGATTATGGAATAAAGATAGATGCATTCAGCGGACTTGCAATATTCACGCTGATATTTGGAATAATAATCGGAATAGTATTCCAACGCGCCGTTTCAAAGCCAAAGTTCTGAACGGCTCGCCCCCAAGCAGGAACTTTTTACTCCCTCGCAATCCAACTTTTTTATGCAAGGCAAAACAATAAAAAGACAACAGGCTTTCTTCTCTAACATGAAGCAATACGATGTCGCAATAATCGGCGCGGGCCCGGCTGGACTTACTGCCGGAATATACACTGCGAGATATGGACTAAAGACAGTAATCATAGACAAGGGACTCCCAGGCGGAACGGCAATGTGGGCTGGACACATAAAGAACTACCCCGGATTTGAAGAAATCTCAGGAATGGAACTCATGACAAAATTTACGGAACATGCAAAGAAATGCGGCGCGGAAATAATGGAAGGCACAATAACCTCCATTAAAGATTTGGGAAAAGAAAAAGAAGTGGTTTTACAAGGAGAATCATTGAAAGTTAAAGCAGTCATTGTTGCCGTTGGCGCAAAGAGCAAGTGGCTCAAGGTCCCTGGCGAAAAAGAATATTTGAACAAAGGAGTTCACTTTTGCGCGACTTGCGACGGACCAATGTATCAGGGAAAAAATGTTGCGATAATCGGTTATGATAGCAGGGCAGCCGACGAAGCGCTTTACTTGGCAGAAGTAGCTTCAAAAGTAACAATGGTATGCTCAAAATCCGCTCTCACGGCAGATGCCGCAAAACAGAAACTCATCAAAGAAAAAAAAATTGATGTTCTTACAGATACAAAGGTTGTTTCATTCAAAGGAACGCAGTTTTTGGAGGAGATTAACCTAAAGGATGCAAAAGGAAAAGTATCCACACTCAAAGCCACCGGCGCCTTTGTATACATCGGCTCCGAACCGAACACAGAATTTGTGAACGTGAAAAAAGACGAGCAGGGAAGAATTGTCATAAACCAGTCAATGGAAACAAGCGTCAAGGGGATATTTGCCGCCGGCGACTGCATAAAAAAAGAGCTCAACCAAATAGCCACATGCGTCGGAGAAGGAGCAATAGCAGCCCATTCCGCTGCGCGCCTACTTCAATCAACAAGCGAATAAATCAATTGCTTTTTTGATTAAAGAGAAAGTTTTCTTTCGCTCTTTGCAACAAAATCCTTGGCTTTTTTGTCGTAATCGATTCTTATTCCTTTTAGAAGTCTTGCTGTTTTTGGTTCGATAAGCACAATGAACTTTTTCTTGTCTTTTGCTTCCACATGCACTTCAACATCATCTTTTTCCCTTTTCTGGGTTGTCTCAAAATCAAATTCTCCAAAAACAGGAAGAACCCTGATGAATTTTCCTTTTGAGTTGAGTAGTCTTGCTTGAAGCTCTTCTATTGCGCCAGGTGCAAAAGCAACACTTGGCAATTTGTCAAATATCTCAACCATTTTGTTTGCAGCGATGATTAGCTCGTCAACATTCTTGTCATCAAGACCATGGCCTCTGCATCCGTCCTCTATTGATTCGTATTCGGATACGTGGCAACCTATGCAGTGCAAGCCCGCTGACATTAGTACCGACCCTATTTCAGGGTAATCGTTCATTACCTTCCCTATAGTGTCTTTTTTTGTTATTGCTGCCATTTTCATTCACCACCAATTCTCTGAAAGATAAAGGATTCAATTCAATTAAATACTTTCCCTAAAAGCCCTTAGACGCCTACCCTGGGGCAGAGCCTCTTTTTGTTAAGAAAGCACTCCGCGCATTTTGGATTTCTTGCGGTGCATATGGCTCGTCCGTGGGAGATCAATAGGCCATTTAATTCGTGCCAAATCTTTTTGTCAAAGACTTCCATCAAGTCTCGTTCGATTTTGTGCTGGTCGTCGGCTTTTGAGAACCCGAGACGCTGGGCGAGTCTCCACACGTGCGTATCAACGGCGATTCCTTCAACTATCCCCCTATTTGCGAGCACCAAGTTCGCTGTTTTTCTTCCAACACCGGGGAGCTCCACTAGTTCTTCCATGGTACTTGGCAATTTGCCTTTGTACTTGTCCCTTATTATTTTGAAGCACCCAATCACGCGCTTGGCTTTTTGGCGGTAATACCCGGTCGCACGCACTTCTTGTTCGAAAGTTTTCAGGTTTGCGCTGGCGAAATCATTCACGGTTTTGTATTTCTTGAAAAGCTTTTCAGTGACCTTGTTCACCTGCTTATCGGTGCTCTGCGCCGAAAGAATAATTGAGCAAAGCATCTGCGCATCTGTTTTGTAATTGAGAAAAAGAAGAGGAACTCCCTTGTAATTGCTTTTTAGTTCTGCAAAAACTTTCTTTGCTCTCAATTTTTGTTCCACAATATCACCAAACAACGATTTAAGCTAAAACTCGAACAGTTTCTTCTGCAGCCCCGTCTCTTCGCCGAAGTTTGAAACCTTGACGCCCACTCTTCTGACTTTTGAAAAAGAATCGTGCAAGTACTCACGGAGCAAGTCATACTCCATGTTGCAAAGATCATCAAAGTTCTCTATCTTCTGGGCCTTTGTCTTTGACTTTGTTATCGTTTCAAACCTATCGGTGATTATCACTATCGAGGCTGTCTTGAAGCTTTTCTTTAAGCGTGTCGCTTCCTTGAATACAAGATCTGCCAAAAAATCTATGCTGGTTTTTATTTCTTCAAAGGAACTTGAGTCCTGGCGCAAAGTCATCATCTTTGATATCTGCTGTTTTTCCCTGTTGGGCTCAACCGGGCGATTGTCAATCGCGAAAGCAAAATCATAGAATTGTTCGCCCTTAGCATCCTTAAACCACTCGATGAGTTCGCGCTTTTCGTGCGTTTTGATTTCGCCAACTAAGTGTATTCCGTGGGCCTTGAATATTTCTTCTCCTTTTGGGCCTACTCCAAAGAGGTCGCCAATCTTGTGCTTTGCAATAAATTGCTCAGCATCACTGGCCTTTACAATAAATAATCCGTCGGGCTTTTTCACCCCGCAAGCCATCTTTGCGACTAACTTGTTCGGGCCTATTCCAATCGAGCAGGTTAATCCAAGGTCAACCAATATGCTCTTCTTTATTTTTTCGCAAACTTCTTTTGCTTTCTCATACCCTAAAGGGTTTGTCAATTCAAAATATGCTTCGTCGATTGACACCTGCTCAACTTTTTCGCAATAAAAATCCACCAAATCAAATACTTTCTGGGAGACTTCTTCATAGTATGGTTTGTCAGCATTAATGAAAACAGTGTTCTCGTTTGCGAGCTTCTTTGCAAGGCCAAGAGGCATGCCTGATTTTATTTTCATGGCGCGGGCTTCATAGTTGCATGTCGCAACTGCACCAGAGTTTTCCCTGATTGAAGGCATCACTATTACTACAGGCCTTCCCTTAATGGCGGGGTTTCTTACTTGCTCTACTTGAGCGTAAAAGTAATCAAGGTCTAGGAGCGCAACTATCCTTCCTTCTACAGAGTGGTCAGTAACCATTTTGTTCCCTAAAGATATCCTTCCTACGAGCTATTTTAACCATTTTCGCCTCGGTTTTCCTTTATGAACCGCGAACAAAAAGAAGGGCTCATAAGAGAACTTTACGAAGAATACCCCTACCCTTCAAGGATCTTTGCTTCTGCAAAAAAACTTACCCATTACTCCGATTGGCTCGCCGCAATCATTTTCAAGAAGCCAAGTTTTTGGAAAGGCAAAAAAGTGCTAGAACTAGGGTGCGGAACGGGAGAACTTAGTTGCAGCCTTGCCTTAAATGGGGCTACTGTGGATGCGATTGATTTCTCACGCACTTCTATCGCCAAAGCCCATGACCTCGCAAAACGTTTTTGCCAATCTAACAAGCCTTCTTTTGAAGTGAAAAATATTTTGCTAAAAAAAATACCCCAAATCGATTCTGAAAAGTATGATATTGTGCTTGCGCTTGGCTCGCTTCATCATACCCTTGATGCCCGGCACGGGTTTTCTATCGCCGCAAAACATGCAAAGCCTGACGGAGTAGTGATTATTGGTTTGTATAACAAATATTCTCGCTTTAGGCACCGACTCAAAAGAGTTGTGCTTCGGATTTTTTGCGGAAATGACATTAAGAAAAGAATTTTGCTTGGAAAAAAGCTTTTTGGCGGTCCGAATAATCCGGCTTGGCTTGCTGATAAGTATGGACAAGTGCATGAAAGCTATCATTCAATTTCTGAAGTGCTAAATTGGTTTAATGACGAAGAAATCTCCTTCATCGCATCCGATCCGCCATTCAAAACTCCGTTACTTGACGAAATATTCTGGTTGATCTTTGAAAAGAACGCGTTCTTTGTAATGTCCGGCAGAAAAAAATCTTCCCCAAAAATAATTTCGTAAAAAATTGTGCGAAATTTTCATAACTTGTTCACGAAATAAAATAGTGTAACAAAATTACACTGATTTTTTGTTAATGTTTATAAAGAAGAATCACCTTATATGGACGCACAACAAGAGAAATGATGTTGTGTAAGAAGTGAACCTCAAAGAGGCGCAGTCCTTGCCAGACTGATGGCAAATCCCTACACGGTGTTTTTGGTCGCGCCCCTTTGTTGTTCCAAAACTAATCAAAATCTTTTTTTCCTATGATTGAATGTTCATTTATGCTCTCTGCCGCGGCAAAGAGCTTCATGAAGGTTATTTAAAGAGAAAAGAGATTAATTGGTTATCTTAGAGGTGTTAAACAAAATGGCAAAAGTAATAGTTTACTCGACAACTACTTGCCCTTACTGCGTAATGGCTAAGGATTGGCTCAAAGGAAAGAAAATCGAATACGACGACATCAACGTGGGCAAGGATCAGGAAAAAGCCCGCGAAATGGTCAAGAAAAGCGGACAAATGGGCGTACCAGTAATTGACATTGACGGCGAAATCATAATCGGATTTGATAAACCAAAGATGGAAGACGCCCTCAAAAAGAAAAAGCTCGTTTGATTTTAGATTTGAGTCTCAACTTGCGCTCTAGCACGTCGAATGAATGAGCGCATTCACTTTTTTCCCTTCAGCAAGGGATTTGTTCAATAAATCTACCGCTTCAGGGGAATGCAACACAAACAAAAATGCCTTACTTCTCTCCAACAACGTTCTGGCTTCTGCAGTGAGCTGTAACGCGCCCTCAAACCCGTTCCCTACAATTATTTCATCAGGGTGGCCATCAAGAAGGAGGAAGGCTTCGCTTCTGTCGACTATATGAGAAGTGCCGTACTTTTCCCTAATCAGGTCCTTTTCTCTTGGAATGATTTTTTCTGCGGCAAAAATTATGTCCTCAAACACTTCATTGCTCGAGCGTATCTTTCCCCATTCCAAAGAGAATCTTTCATTCACAGGAGCAGGAGTCTTAGAGTGCTTGGCCTTTGCCATAAAATAAACGCTTGCAAAAAATCTTAGAGTTTAACGAATCTGCCAAGATCGAATTTATGCCAAACTAGCTGTATTGCAAGAATTATCAAGAACAAGAAAAACCAATTTCTTCCAATGTCGATGTTGCCAAGCTTTGTTGTCTCCAAAGCGAACCCAAAAATGAACACTACCGCCCAAAACAGAAACGCCCAAAGGAGCGCTTTTTTCCACCACTTGTTGGTGAACATTCCTCTGCTTCTAAAATGAGATTTTTCTTTTGCTTCAACTTGCTCCCCGGCACCCTCATCCATTACTTCTTCATCTTCCGGAAGCGCCTCATCATCAGGATAAGTTCCGTCATCTTCTACTTCTACGCCTGCTTCTGTCTCAAGCCCTTCTTCTCCTCCGAAAGCTTCCTCTTCTTCCTTTGGCGCAGGCTTTTTCTTAGCAAACATCCTTTTTGGTTCTTCTTCAACAAACTCATCTTCCTGATTCTCCATTACCGGCCTTTCTTGTTCTGGCCTTCTTGAGTATCGGCTTCTTCTCGAATCATAAACAGGTTCTTCATATCTTTCCTGCATCGGTTCCCTTGTAATAATTCTTTCAGGTTTTGATTGAATAATAACCGGTTTTTCCACTATGAAAGTCTTTATCCTTACAGTATCTCTTCCTTTTTGTATAGGGGCTACTCTTGGAGCTGGCGCTGCCTTAGCTTGGGAAACTCTTCTCGCCGGCGCTGCTTTTCGCCTTACTTTCTTTCTAGCCATGATTACCACAAGATACTATTAGGGAGTATATAAGGGTTTTCAAAGGCGTTTGCATGTATTAGCCCTCATGCGAAAAAGACATCCCAAAAACCTTAATAACAAAAAAACCATTAGGTAACTATGGATAAACGCATAATACTCGGATTAATTTTAGTTTTGATTGCAGGGTACTGCTTTGCAGATATTCTTCCAGAGCCGCGAATCGACCCGGTGAATGTCACTGATTCAAATCTCACTTCGGATGTTAATGCCGACGCAAATGTCGCAAGCCCCCTACCCATACCTTACGTTGAAACAGGAATCATTCTTGTAGCAGCAGTAATTATCGGCGGAGTGGCTTTTGCAATAGCTAAAAGCATGGCTGCGAAGTGATTGTGTGAACAAGAAAGTTTTGCTTGTTTTCGCGCTCCTAGTGTTTTCAACGTTCTGCATGGCTGACGCCATAGCTCCGCCGGCTGAACCGGCCAGTATCGAGCCGACCGCGGATGCAAACGAATTCTTTGATCCTGCCAGAGATGCGAGTGACATGCCAAGCAACGATCTAACCATTAAAGATGTGCGTTCAGAATACACTGATTTTTATACGACCCTGACTTCTGCAATAATTATTGTCGCAATAGTCGCGTTCATTATGACCAACGGTTTAGATACATTCCTTAAGTGGTGAAAAGGTTTTTTAGAGTTTAAAATAAAATTAGTTTCCCTATTCTGCTTCATTAATTATCTTAACAAATATCTGACCGTAGAATTCGCTTTGGTATGCGAGAATCTTTCCCGAGTTCATTAGGAACAACACAGGGAGGAAAGTGTTGATTATCGAATCACACTCCTTGTTCTCTAATAGGTTGTCAAAAAGCACGATCCCTTGCGAATCCGCCTTTGCCTTTATCAATTCTAGTACTTCGCCCATCCTGTCTTCTATTGAAGAAGTGTCAAAATTTATCTCCATCCTTGGGACGTATCTGTCTGAACCTTTTTTAGGAGTGGTTTGATGAATAATGTCTTCAATGCTTGACACTAGTTCGTCAAGAGTAATTCTTCCCTCTCTTGCGGATCTGTTGGACATCAAATCAGGTATTTCTGCGAATAATAGTTGTCTTTGCTCTTCTGTTAATATTGGTTTTTCCACTTTGTCTAGATCCGTGAGCCTAAGATACTTGCTTTTTGTTTTTAGTAGAATTGCGCAAGCAAGAATAGCGTTTGCCGGAACCCTTAAGTTAGTGCTTTCAAGTTCGTTTATCTTTTTTATATACTTTTCCGCGAGCGCTATTACATCAATGTCCCAAGGATCCATCTTTTCACTCTGAACTAGATCCAACAAGATTGTTTTCCATGCTGGCTGGTCAATAAGGTCAACTAAATCCATTTTTGAGTAATCTCTTTCGTATTCGGCTTCTTCCTGCTTTCCCATTTCGCCGTTTTCTTTTGGTTGCTCAATTTTCTCTTCTTTTGGTTGTGGTTCTTCCTTTACTTCAATATCAGTCTCTTCTATTCTAATTATTTCTTCTATAGGCTCAGGTGCTTTCTTCTTGTGTTTTTTTGGTTTTTTCGCCTTAATTATTTTTTTAGCCGTCTTGGCTTTTTTAGGCACTTTAGCTTTCTTTTTTGGCATGATATTATGAGGCAGGAAGTGCCTTTTATTCCTTTACTCTTACACCTTTTCGGAAAACACGCTTTTTTGGCAAAATATGCAAGAAAAGGTTAAATATAGCCAAGTGCTTTGGATAAGAATGTACAACCCTACACAAGGTTCTTCTGCGCCCCCTCAAAATCCTTCTTCAGGTCC
>JBBSVX010000028.1:0-3896 GCA_038046585.1 archaeon | reverse complement strand
TCACGCTTTCGCACCCCAGCCACACTCTGCAGCCCCTTCGGGGACTGTTATGCCGGCGGCTTCTATTGCACCTATTTCAATGCCGGGAAAGCCAAAAATGAATTTT
This sequence comes from archaeon, assembly GCA_038046585.1. Lineage (GTDB taxonomy): Archaea > Iainarchaeota > Iainarchaeia > Iainarchaeales > JAAZKV01 > JAAZKV01. Next base: position 3,790 of record JBBSVX010000028.1, on the reverse strand, counting down.
GTTCCGTTCACTATAGTTGCCTTGGTGATTATAGGATTATTTATTTTATTTTTCATGAGCGTAGTAAGCTCTGAAACATATACAAAAGAACAAGCTCAATTAGTGCTTGATTCGTCAAAAGCCAATTTTGAAAGACAATCAAAAGAAGGGTCACCCGCGACAATGTTCGCTGTCGGCGAACTCAACAAAATAGGACTAAAAGATACTACTTTTTTTGATTCAAAACTGGATTCTATGAGCGAAGGCTTGGGCTCTTTTGAGAAAAGATATGGACTAGTTCAGGCGCACACAATGTCAGTGATTGCACTGGCAGTTACCGTGCTTAGCGTTACAAGCTATTTGGACACGGATTTGAACAACGAAACAAAAGAAGAGTTCATTATTAGACTTGATTCTAACTCTTCGGTGAAAAGCGAGATTAATGGAGTAAACGGTAAGCTATCTTCTATTTCTACTAATCCTCTGGATTATTCAAAGTTTGCGGATGCTACTGCAGAAGTAGATGGTTATTCTCCCACATTCATTAATAGAGCAAAACAATACACTTTTGATTATCTTAATGAATACATGGCGTTCAAATCGGTTGAACTAACAAAGGATATAGCAGCAAACGACACTGTTGCCGCATTTATCGAAGAAAGACAGATACATGTAATATATAGTTCGCTTGGAGATTGGCCAGTAATCTTTGAATGATTGTTTAGAAACGAGTGATTTGGGGCGTTTGGTAAGGATTAAATACCACCTGAATGCTCATTTAGAAAGTAAGCTAAAAAAAGAGAGTGATGTATTGTGGTAGAAAGAACAAAGACTGGAATACCTGGCCTTGACGAGCTATTAAACGGCGGAATACCTAAAGGAAGCAATGTTTTGCTTTCAGGCGGAGCAGGAACAGGAAAAACTATTGCAGCAACACAATACCTCTATAACGGCGCAACACAATACGGAGAAGCAGGATTATTCGTTACCCTTGAAGGAAATATCAGAGATATTGCTTGGAACATGGAATCCTTCCAATGGGACATTAAGTCATTACAAGACCAGAACATGTTCACCATCTACAGATTGAATCTTTCTAACATAAGAGATAGAGACACAGTTGACGAAAAAATAGGGGATCAATTGGCCGAAATCGCCCGCGAAGTACAGGAAATAAATGCTAAGAGATTAGTTATTGATTCTACAACAGTGTTTGGAGCATACATAGATCCAAGCATACTAAGAACCACATTGTTTCAGTTCGGGGACAAACTCAAGACATTCGGTTGCACTACTATTTTAACATCCGAAACCGCTCCAACAAAAACATCTTTCTCCGCATTTGGAGTAGAAGAATTTGTAGTTGACGGAATCATCGCACTATATTTCTCTCCGCCCAATAGAAGTCTATTCGTAAGAAAGATGCGCGGAACTTCGCACGATAAGAATCCACACCCTTTTGACATAAATACAAAAGGCGCATCTGTGAACTCACGAGATACAATCATTTGGGAAGCGATAAAGTAAAACTAAATTCCAAAATAGAAAAACAATTAGTGAAAGAATTATTTAAGGTTAAGGAAAGAAGCATGCCGGCTAACTTTACCTTCACGCTGTCCTTATCTCTATTGAACAGTATTTTGGTATTGCGTACACTGTTTGTTTGGATTTTTTTAATGAGACAAGCCCAAGGCCGTCAAGCTGCTTTATGTCCCTGCTTATGGCTTCTTGCTTTCGATTCAGGCTTTTTGCGAGCATTGTCACGGATTTTGGATTGCCTTTAAGCTGACTCTCGGAGAGGAACTTCAAAAGATCCAGTTTCTTTGGAGAGAGCAATTTGTCCAAATGAGCGAACGAGTCAAGATATATCTCATTCTCAACATAGTCGCCCATGCTCGCTTTCCCCGAAAGGATATCTGAAAAATCCTTGTCAAAATCCCCGCCCACAACTATTCTAAGCACATTCTTTACAACCATAAGAAACCCCTAAATAATATATAACATGCAAGTTATAATACTTTCCTTTGTCATTTAAACCACTTGCATAAGTACAAGCGCACATATTCCTTCCAATTATCAATCAGATCATCCTTGAACAATCTTACAGATCTTGCCGACACCACCTTAGGAAGCACTTCTTCGCCGAAAGAATTTAAACGCTCATAATATCTGTGCACATGGTTATTGCCATGCGCCGCATCATATTTTACAACAACATGTATTGCATCCTCTTTTTGGAGTATAAGCATTACGCAAAAATCCACAATGGTTTTCGTGTCCGCGTCGAAATCTATCTCAGCCTTTAAGAGAACATTGCCTTCAGTATCCAATACCTTGCTTCTCTTGAATTTTTTGACATCCACGAATAGGATGCAAATTTTCAGATTAAGAACTTTCGCAAGGTTTCGCGCCGATAAATGCGCGAAGGTACCGGCCCCACACTCCAAATAAGCTTAAATTCATTGAAAGCCAAAGAGTATTCATGGAAAAGAAAGAACTAAAAACTTCGGAACAATGGCAAGAGAAAGTAAAGGACAAACTAATTGTTCTTGATCCCGACGGATGGGACAGACAGAACTTTGACAAGTCCTGGAAAGAAGAAAAGATTACTCTTAAAGAGTTCAAGAAAAGATGCATCAGATCCACTTGTCGTTTCTTTGACGCGAAGTTCCTCAAGTAAAGAGTTAAATACAAAAGAGACTTATTTTTAGAATGTCTCACGCACAAGGAACAATAGAATACCTTGTAATAATCGCCGTTGTCGTAGTCATGGGTCTTATTGTTGTAAGCATGGCCGTTAGCACATTAAATAATCCTTCCCAACAACTGTCATCGGCTTCCGCAAGCATAGGCTCCACCATAGGCCCTATCAGCATTACAGAATCGGTTCTTGACGAAAATGGCGACGGACTGATAAGACTGGGCAACAACTCAGGAGAGACCATTAGTGTTACAAAAGTGCGCATAGGCGAAAGCGATGTAAATTATCCTGATAGCACCCTTGTCTCAGGCTCCGAAGCGGTCTTTTCACTGGACAACATAGGCAGTGCGTGCAGCTGCAGTGGCGCAAGCGAAGCTAGACAAACATGCACTGTAATAGTATATACCAAATCCGAATATGGGCTAACTGACCATTACTCCACAACGACCACAATAGATTGCGTTCAAAATGTTCAATCATCCAATCCTGCGCAAGTAATACAACCCATTTTGTCAGACCCCCCTTGCGTCCCCGGAGGAACTGGAACTCTTGCGGATCCTCTGGAAATTTGCGATTGTAACAGCGTGCAAAATATAGAGCTCAGACTTGATGGGAATTATTTTGTTGGACAGGATATTGACTGCAATTCAGCCACGCGCCTAGGGGGAATATTATGGAACGGAGGATTGGGATTCAAGCCCATAGGAAATGATGTGAATAAATTTACAGGATCCCTAAATGGCGGAGGACACAAAGTGAGCGGCCTTTACATAAACAGGACAACGGATTATGTTGGGCTGATAGGATATGCGGGCCCAAGTTCGATTATCACCCGCATAGGAGTTTATGATGCGAACGTGACAGGCCACTCCCAGGTCGGAGCGCTCGCGGGATTCTCCTCAGGACAAATCTCAAGATCATACTCGACTGGAACAGTGTACGGAAAATCAACCGGAACCAATCCAAACCATACAGGCGGGCTTGTGGGACTATTTTCAGGCACCCTTTCTGATTGTTACGTTTGGTCGGCAGTTAGCGCCGGGAGCGGAAGTTACTATGTTGGAGGAATGATGGGAACCATCTCTAGCGGAGGCACAGTAAACAGAGCCT
>JBBSVX010000027.1:0-26430 GCA_038046585.1 archaeon | reverse complement strand
AAGATTATACCAGCCATCTTCAAGAGAGTAATATATATTCTTGAAAAAATCAATAACGCCCATTATGCAACACTTTGAAAGAGTGCTAAAATTAGGTTATGATTGTTAATAAGGGTTTTGGAAACGAAAAAACTGGGTTTTTTTGCGAAAAAAATTGTTTTATTTCTTCGCAATCAAATAAACGCCAAGTGCTACTAAAACGAATGCTACAAGCATACTCATTCTTGAGTTAAGCAATTCAAATTCGAGCATTCCAAGACCTGAAAGAAGGAACAATGTAGCGCCTATAACGAGCAAAATTCCTGTTTGAACATCCTTATCTGCCATTAGGTAATTGCCCCCCAAAGCTTATAAAAGACTTTCCTTAACTGGAGAAAGTGACTTTAATAGAGTTTTTGATGTTTCCAAAAATTGACTTTTTTGTGCTCTTGTCAAGCAGGCCGGTTTGGCACCTACCCGAAGGTTTATAACCCCTTAACCATCAAAAATTGTTTATAGTGCGCCAAAACAGGCGTTCTATGGGAATAAAACAATAGGTGAATAAACAATGGATGATAGAAGAAAGTTCGGTGGCGGCGGTTTCGGCGGCCCAAGAGAAATGCACGATGCAACATGCTCTGAATGCGGAGCACAGACAAAAGTGCCTTTCAAACCAGTTGAAGGTAGACCTGTATATTGCAGAGATTGCTACCAGAAACACAGGCCTGAAAGACCAAGCGGCGGCGGCTTCGGCAGACGCGGCTCAGACTCAAACGAAGAATAAGATCATTATTTTTAGTTAGAGTTTATAAAAATCAGGTGGAATCCCTAAAAAGATTTCATCCTGAAATTCTTTTTTTTAATTTTTTATTTTTTTGCTTTCGAGAGCCCTAAACACCCGAAATCGTGAAAAAAACAAGCCCGAAAACAAAAGAAGCAAGGTTCATCGAAAACGAAAGTTTTAGCATCTCACCAAAATCCTTTCGGGCGAACTTTGAAAGCATTAACGCTTCTGCAAAAACAACAACTATCTCAAGCACAGCCGCAACAGGCCAATAAAAGTTTCTTGCAACAAGCGCCACCGCAAGCATTACCGCGTTAAGCAAAGGATTTGTAATAAAATTTACAAGCACAACTAAAAAAAACATCTTCTTAGATTTGTGCCCTAAAAAATACGCAACAAATAATTCCAAAATTATTGTCAAAAAAAGCGCTAAAAGAAGAAGCGCGATTAGTTCAAACAACAATAATCACTTCTTCTTTTTCAAAGCTGCCGGCTTTGGCGCAACATTTTCAATTGAAGGTTTTTTGACAAATTTAAAATACACCCAAATCGCAACAAGTATTACCATTACAGGAACAACTATTGCAGCCACTAGAATTACTATACCCACTACTCCAACCACCAACACTTCAGGCCCGGAGACAATATCAGCGAATACTCCTGAGAGCAACGTTAACAAAGCCGATAGTGCAACTATCCACTTAACATATTTTTCCATTCTAAACACCCCTCACTTTCTCTTACTTTTATTGTTTTTTGTTGATTTAACCTTTGCGAAAACATTGTTGTGCAAAATTAATCCAATTGCAAGCGCAGTTGCAGAAACAATTGACACCATCAAAACAAAATCTGCTGTTGAAACTATTCCCTTTGCGCCTAAAAATACCGGCAGCGCTCCAATAACAAGCGCAAGTGTAGTGAGACCGAATGCGAATCCTTTTCTTCCGGGCAAAAGGTTTGAAATTGCTACAAGTGTTATTGGCATTGTCATGTTGAATAGGAAAACCCCGATAATTCCTAGCGCAGAGTTGGCCCAGCCAAGATAAATCAGCGGAATTGAAAGTACAAGCGCTATTACCGCAACTTTTAGCCAACCGAACTTATCTCCAATTATTCCCCCAAGAGCTTTTCCTAAGACCACCCCTATAGTAAGTGTAATGAGCAAAGTCATATCCGCTTTCCAAGGAAAAGCAAGAGCCATTCCGACTAGACCTCTGACGCATATTGAAATCAAAAGTAATAGTGCACCAACAATTGCAATTTCTTTTACCCCTATTTTTCTTTCAGCCTTTTCTTTTTTCAAATCTAGTTGCGGCGCTTTCACATAAAATAGTGCAACGCAAATAATTATTCCAATCAAAAATGCTTCAATTAAAGGAACTTGTTTTGTTGCGGCAATAAGTCCACCGACAAGTAGTCCTAGCGCGCCGGTAGAAACCATTATCCCCGGCACCGCAGCTTTTTTTGGATCAACTGAAAGCGAAACAACCCCTAAACCGACATGAAAAATTGCATTTCCCGCCCCAATAAGTAAAATTGCAAGAATCGGGATTTGATAGGAACCCATCCCCAAGAGAACAAGTGCAACTCCCCCGACTGCAAAAAGTTTCGCATTCCCAATCCTGTCGCACACAAATCCTATGGGGGCTTGGAGAGCAAAAGCCAAAATGTTATATGTCAGTATCAATAGCGCGCCTGTCGCAAGATCGATTACGCCAGCTTTTACAAAGTAAAGCGCAACTAGCGCGCATATCGCATCAACGAACGCATGCGCCACGCAATATGTTGAAATGAGCGCTGCATTTTCCTTGAAAACCATTTTGAAATATAGTACGAAGTAGAATAAAAAGAGTACTAATTGAAAAAGTAAAAGCCTCTAGAGGAACCGGCAGCTCCGTTCATGCGCTGCGTGGTGCTTACAGCACCACTGAAAACAAATGAGAAGAGCCTCTAGAGGGATTTGGACCCTCGACCCCCGGTTAATTCGCCGTTTTACGGATACAAAACCGGTGCTCTACCGCTGAGCTATAGAGGCACGTGGAAATATTGAACTAAGCAACTTTTATAAAAGCACTTATTTCGAAAAAAATGCCTTTACTACCCACTAGCTTTCTGCCCGCCAGCAACAATCTTGTTGTACACTTTAAGCACTTCAAAAAGCATTATTGTTGCAAGTCCTGCGACAATGGAGAATGCTATGTCTAATAGATGCAACTCGGAGAAATGGAATATGTCCCTCAAAAATGGCACGAATATTACGACGCCAAGTATCAGTAACGCGGCTATTGTCACTATCCAAAGCGAAGGGTTAGGTGTTTCAAGCGTCTCAATCACTGTCCTTGTTTTTGAGCGCATCGAGAATATCACAAAAAGATTTGCGATTATTAGAGTAGTAAATGCTATTGCTCTTGCATCTATGTCGCTTTGCGCGTTGAATAGCACGAACATGAAAACAAAAAGTACTACTACGAGAACTATTACTCCTTGAGCTATCCCGATGACTAGAGTTGGCTTATCAAACAGAGGCTCGTTCGCTTTCTTCGGCTTTCTTTTCATTATGTCCTTTTCTTCAGGCTCGGCTTCGAAAGCTATGGCACATATTGGGTCAATTATTAGTTCCAAAAATGCTATGTGCACTGGAAACAGTATCAACGGCCAATTTAGAAGCACAGGTATTAGTGCAATTCCTGCAATAGGTATGTGTATTGCTATTATGTAAGTCATCGCTTTTCTTATGTTATCAAATATTCTTCTCCCCATTTTTACCGCTTCGACAATGGAAGAAAAATCATCATCAAGGAGTACGAGCGAAGCGGCTTCTCTTGCAACTTCTGATCCTCTCGCCCCCATTGCTATCCCGACATCAGCAGCCTTAAGGGCCGGCGCATCATTCACTCCATCACCCGTCATAACAACCACTTCTTTGTTGTGTTTTAGTGCGTTGACAATTCTTAGTTTTTGCTCGGGTGCGATTCTTGCGAATATGGTCACTTCCTTTATTCTCTCGCGCAACACTTCATCGCTCATTTCTGCAAGCTCGGGGCCCGTTATCACTTTACTGTAAGAAGAGAATCCGGCTTTTTTGGCAACGTGCATCGCGGTCCCGGCATAGTCTCCGGTTATCATTATCACTTTGATTCCAGAAGAGTAACATTCCTGGAGTGCGTTTTGTACGCTTGGTCTTACAGGATCTTCTAGCCCCAAAAGTCCCATGAATTCGAAATCAAAGTCGTGCTGCTTTTCGGGAAATATTTCCCTATCTTCCTCGCCGAGCTGTTTTTTGTGGAAGTATTTTGCCCTTGCAACCGCAAGCACTCTATAACCTTCGTTTGAGAGCTCTTCAACGCGCGAAAGAATCGCGTTTTTCTCTTTTTCTGACAAGTGGCAAAGTTCAGCAATCGATTCAGGCGCCCCTTTAGATGCGATGATGTACTCACTTGAGTGAACGTGATGTTTCCAAACATGGGACATTGCAAGAAGCTTTGATGAAAGATTGTATTCCTTGATGAGATCTATTCCCTTTATGCGCTTTGATTCAGGGATTTCCTTATGGTATGTTTCCTTTATCGCTCTCTCCATAGGATCAAAGGGCAGTTTTTGGCTCGCAAGAGCCGAGAACTCTAAAAGATTGTGAAGCTCTTTTGAGAGCCTATGATTTTTCATTTCAGAAAGATTCATCCTTTCTTTTCCTGAAAAAAGAACTTTTAATGTCATTCTATTTAGAGTGATAGTGCCTGTCTTATCTACGCAAAGCATAGTTGCTGCGCCAACGCTTTGTATTGCATTGAGCCTTCTTGTTAGCGTCTTTCGTCTAGACATTCTCCAAGCCCCAAGAGCCAAAAATACTGTGAGGACAACCGCAAATTCTTCCGGAATTACTGACATCCCAACTGAAAGTCCAACAAGGAGCCCCTCAGTAAAATTGTTTGTTGAAAGCCAATAAAAGAAAACTATCAGTATGCACACGATGAGCGCGGCGAATCCAAAAATCTTTATTACGCCTGCAGTCTCTTTCTGAAGCACCGTCTTTTCAGGTTCTATTTCTTTAAGGCTCTTCCCGATCTTGCCCATCTCAGTTTCTTCGCCAATCTTAATCACTTGGGCGATGCAATGTCCCTGAACAATTAAAGTTCCTGAATAAATGAACGGCAAGTCATTTCCCCCCGCCCTGCAATGCTCAAACTTTCTGTCCCACTCAATCTTTCTTACTGATTCTGATTCGCCGGTGAGTATTGATTCGTCCGCCATTAAGTTGCTCGAGGTAAGAATTGCGCAATCTGCCGGAACCCTATCTCCCTCTGAAAGAATCACTAAGTCATCAAGAACTACTTCCCTTCCGGGAATCATTTTTTGTTGCCCCGATCTTATTACAAGTGCTCTTGGGCTCGAAAGATTCCTTAAAGCTTCAAGAGCCCTTTCAACTTTTCTTTCCTGATAAATTGTCAGACCAATTACGAGCCAAACAAACACTAGGAGCAATAACGCATCCGTTATTTCGCCGAAGACAAAATAGAGCACGCCGCATGCGACAAGTATGAGAAACATCGGCTCTTTCATTACTTCAAAAAATATTCTATAGAAAGGCTTCTTGCCTTCCGAAGGGAGCTCGTTATAGCCGTGAACTTCCAGTCGCTTCTTTACATCATCGTCGCTTAGCCCTGTATAGGATGCGTTAAGGAATCCTTCTTTGCTCATCAGAAAAAATAGGTTCTTATCTAACTTAAACCTTATCCCCGGCTGTCAAAAAGTCTTTTTTTAAACGCTTTTGAAGTTCTCTTTATGTTATGGGCCAAAGAAAGCTTAGCCAAAAGGAAGAGAGTGATATTTGTCTTTCCTGCGGAGAATGCTGCAAAAGGTACTGGATTACAATTCTTCCTTCAGAATCAAAGGCAATCGCAAAAACGCTTAAAATCAGTGAGAAAGACTTTCTGGAAAAACACTGCATTTTTCAGGCAAAGCTTTTTCCAAAAAGCACTCCTGGAGTCTTGACTTATCCCAGCACTTTTTTCCCTAGAAGAGTATACAATATGATAAGACACGAGATGCCTGGTGTTAGCGAAAGTTTCTTTATTGTACAGCAAATAGTACTGAAAAGAGAAGAAGCAGGAGGAAAAAAGATATGCAATTTCCTCGACAGCCAAAACTATTGCGCGATTTATAAAGTGCGCCCAAAACCCTGTGATCTTTTCCCATTCATTGCGATGCCGGATATTAGGGAAAGCTACCCATTTTGCGGGCTGTTCAAAAAAACTTTCAAGGACACTTCAAAAGACTCCAAGAAATATTACGCCTTAATTCAAGCTTATTTCAAGCAGGTGGACAAGAAGGGGCTTGGAGGAGTCTGGAAGAACTTGCCAAAGAAAGGATTACTTTTCCTTGGCGACAAGGAACTCGGAGAAATAAGCCTTGAAGAATTAAGTTTTATGACTCCGTTTCGCGATAAGACAAGAAAGTAAGTTTTTTTGCTTCAACATATTTTCTTTCCTGCGAACCTTCTGCGGCAAGTATCAGTTTTTTCTCCGCAAAATATTCGCCCATCACCAGAGTGAGAGTTGAGTAAAATATTTGTTTTTCCTTGTCTTTATTTAACAGCATTTCATCTAGTTCAGCTTCGGTTATTGTAGTATTGTAATAATCATAAAGATCATTATAATCTGCAATAAGAGGTGACGCAAGATTTGTCGCATTTGAAATTGTGCCTGCATAATCGGTTGTATCTTCAGCATAAGCAACATCTTCGTTTAGCGAAATCAATCTCTCAAAGAAAAAAGTGAAGGCCAATTCTTTTGCATAAACATCAGAATTCGGCTTTGACTCGTAGACCTTTTTTTCCATTGCCTTAAGCCACTCAAGATCATGCTTTGCCGAATATGCATAATCGTCTTCAAGAGTGGTTTCAAACGGCCCCTCAAGGATTTCATTGACATCAGAGATGTACTGATCAAGCATCATCTGGTTTTGAGAGTAGAAGCTTTTTGCGGCAAGATTTTTTTCAGAAGAATAATCCTCAGCGAGCGAGAGCGACCAAAAGAAAAGAATTACAACCGCCAGCGCCAAAACGACCCATAAAACAAACCATGGCTTTGATTTTACAAATCCTGCCAAATCGCCGCTCTTTGGCGCAGCTTCGTGTTTTTTGACATGCGCCTTGTGTTTCGATTGTGGCATAGTGCAAACAATTAATTAGGAAAGGCATTAAATTGTGTCGCATGAACCTGAAAAGAAAGCAAAAGTACACTTTGCCCAAAATAAGGTGAAGTGTAAGTGTCTTTGATTTACCTTACCAGCCTTGGAGTGCCGGGCATTTCTATATTTTTTAAAAAAAGTGTTTTATTCCAAGTGAGCGCCGTCGCAAAAAGGCATGTTGGAGGATTTTCCGCATCTGCATAGCGCAACCCGATTTCTTTTTTCATATTTCTTTTTAGAAGAAGATATTATTTGAATACCGCCCTTTACCCATAATGCTCCTTCTCCTTCAGGCTCAGTAGTAACAGAGATCGATTCCTCAAATTTCGGTTCAATCGCTTTCCCTGTCTTTTTGTCCCAAATTACAAGCCTTCCCGTGGGGCAGTTGCATGTTTCCTTTATTGCTATTTTTTTGCTCTTCTTATTGTTCGAATCACTAACCGCTTCCCAAACCCCAATACCCGTGGTGCAAAATCCAGCGTGGTTGCAAAAATCAGGATTATCGGTGAGAGTGAGTCTCGGTCCGACGAACTTTTCTGCGTATGCACTATATTTTTTTAGACTCGCCCTTTCGGTTCCGTCAAACTTTTCCTTTATGTGGGTGTTGTCACAGAAAGGCTTTTTCTTCGATTTCCCGCACCTGCATAACAAATAGTTCTCGCTGGCAGGAATCTTTTTTCCTTTCTTCCAGGCGATAGCAAAACCGTCCTTGTCGCAGACCATCGCTTCATTGAAAAGAGGAATACCGCCCGATACGATGTATGCGCCATTCTTGGTTATAACAATCTTTTTTTTGCTTGCCATACTTACGATCATGCCCCGCAAGTAGCACTACAAGTATAGTCGTCTTCAATCCATTGCCCGTCCCCAACATCAACCGCGGTTTCCTTTTCTTCTGCAGTTATACCCAAAACTACTGCATAATAACAGGCTTTGGTAGACCCTGTCGGGATATAAGTGTGAGGCCCGGTCTGAATATAGGGTAAATTAAGATTCCTTATGTCTTCCGACATCTCAGGATAGATTATCTGAGGAACGGTCGCAACATCGCAAGCCTTGTAATAACCGGAGTATAACTCTGTTTGCCCATTGCAGTCCGATGGAGGAGTCAGAATATTTTCATTAAAATCCGACGCGTATTTTCTATCAGTCAAGGTAAAATTTATCTGTGCTCCGGTGGAGTCAACATCAACCATGAAATTGCAGTAGTCCTTGTTGATGTAATCTATTGTTGATATCCCTCCGCCGTATGCGTGAGTTATCACAATTGGCGTCTTAAGTTTGTATGCAAGGTAGCCGTTTATCGTCTTCACTTCGCCCGTAAGCTGATTATTGTCAACATTAGGGTTTGCACCTTCATTGTTCGAACCCAAGTAATCCGGGTGGGTTAGAAAGCAGCCTGTCCCATCAGCGTTAGTTATGTAATAGGTTTCGGTTCGGGCGATCTTGTCTTCTACTGCCCAAGTCTTGCTCACCAAACCAGCATTCGTCGTGGACTCAACATATGTTTCTTTCGTCGCCAAGTCTTCCTTGGTCCAGCTCTTGCTTAGCACAGTCCAGTCGGATGCGATTTTTAGCACATCGCTTGCAGGATCCCAAACCCATTCGGATTCAGCATAAAACTTTCTTGGCAAAGTAGGACTGCAAAAAGTTCCGCTTCCATTCGCGCTTCCATTTCCATCACTATTTCCGCCAGCCTCGTTTGTGACGCATTTCAGCGGTGCACTAAGAGCGGTATCGCCCTCATAATCACCCGCAAAAGTGTAAGTCTTCAGATATTGTGTTGAGGGGTCTTGGGAAAGCCTTGCCGTAGTACTTGTAATGTATATTCCAGCGGAGTTAGGGAAAAATGTTTCATTAATCCTCTTTGTCGCGCTTGGATCCGCAAGACTTTTTATCTCATCCATTGTTGGAACTCTCCAATCGTTTTTTGAAACGCCGCCATTATTTATGCAAGCCCTTTCCTTTGCAGTCTGGGGCGCTGTCACATAACAATTCTGGGTGCTTTTTGAACCAATAGGATATTCAGCAGGATATTGCGCTATATCATAAGCCTGATCAACAACAACAAATTTTCCATCATTGCATAATGCGCCGTTGGTGCAATACGCCTCTGCAGAATCTGTCCCGGTGCAAAATGAAGTCGAGCCTATTACAGCATTGTTTGAAACAACGCCCACCGGTACGCTCACAGAAAAGTTTCCTTGCGAACAATCATTTCCAGAAAGGCCATAGTCGCATTTCATCCAGGTAAAGCCCCCAACTGTATCAGAAACAGAGCCGTCGCCGTTGTCAACAAAACGCGCGGATGATGGAGAATTATCAGAAAGATTCTTGTTCCCGCCAGAATTTGAATCAGACTCAGTCTGAGTGCATCCAAAAAGCACGAAAACTAGAAGGACCAAGAAAAGTGCGGTGCTAAAAAACAATTTCTTACTCAAGTTTATCACTTTATGTGCCAACTAAAGGGCTTTGAGAGTTTAAATAGTTTTGCTTGAAACGAAAAAGCTTCTTACTTTGAGGTAGTCATCGTCATCAAAATTTCCCTTATCGCTTCGGCGTTCTGCTTGTTGAGGCCGTCTATGTGGCAAAGGTTTGCAGACATCGTTGTCACAGTAGAATAATGAACATCATACAAACCGAATATCTTGTCCAATATGTCCTGGTCCACAAAAACATTTTGTATTTTTCTAAATGGAAGCACTATTTCGCTTGTGCTTAATACCCCTTTTCGAACAACTATCGCGTCCTTTGAAATGTTGTAATAGTAATACTTGAGATAGAAATATTGGTAAATAAATTGCCATATAACCAAAAAAATTACCATTGCCACCATAGCTCCAGCCAGAATCAGCAAAGTAGGTATGCCAAAAAGATTCGGCGAATTGACCACAAATCCAATTGCAATAGGAACCACAATGAACAAAGAAAGGAGACCTACAATGAATACAGCGAGTATTGTACCCGAAATTGTTTTCTTTATAACTTTTCTCGCTTCAAGAGGATGCTCCTTCACAAGCGACGGCTCCGCTTCTTCAATGTCAAGCCTAAGCGCATCATAAATATATTTCCTGAGTTCAAGCGCATCATTTGAAGCGAGGAGAGGGATATAATTTCCAATATATTGCTCGTCTTGGCCAGATCCTTTTGTCGAAACTATTTGCAATTCCCCAGTTTCAATATTGATATCCGATAATCCTACTATCCTATTCCAAAATTTCCTAAATATCACAACATCCTGAATCTTAAATATCGGCAAAGTATTTCTATTCATGGAAATGAATTTTCGCTCTATTTCTATGCGTGTTTTTCCAACATAATATTTGAAAGCGATTGATTGGATAAAAACTTTGATAAATCCAACTCCTGCGCCGAATAAAGATATGGGTATTAGCAAAAAAGCCACAAACAAAACTGGTAAGTAGATTAGGCCAATGGCTAAGAGCACAATTGAAACAGGAACAAGCCCCAGAAGGGAAAGTACGAACGGCTTAAAGAAATGCATGGGCCAAGGATTAAGCCTCATTGTGTCAATTGTTTCCTGCGCCGCAACGCTTTGATCAAAAGATGCGTTATTTGACGTTGCACCTGAAACAAAATTTTTGTTAAGCTTTCTAAGAACAAATTCTTTTATGTGCTCGGCATCAGCAGTCTTTAATCCTGGAACAATCCCTCCAACAGCAGATCCTATCGTCATCGTTTTTATTGAAATGCTTTGAAGACCAAGTATTCTATCAGTCAGCCCTTGAAAAACCTGAACATCCTGAATTTTTGAATATAAAAATAAAGAACGTGATTTCACAATTATTCCGGCACGAACCTGGATTCCTTCATCCTGCAGCTCAATATAGGTCGTGACAAGCCGAAGGTAAGAGTAAATCATCCCAAAAAATATTATAAATGGAGCAAATATTATTCCAAAAAACCCGATAAAAAAAAACATAAAAAAAGAAGCGACTACCCAGGTGAAAAAAGCCGATATAATATGTGATTTACTTGGCTGAAAGACATTCTTTTCAGACGAATAATTATCCATTTCCATTTTAGTTTCACTTGCTCTTCGATTTTATTTTTCCAAGGAGTATTTCCCGCAACTCTTCGCCGTTCGCCATTGAAACGCCGTCTATGTGGGCATGATACCCCGACATGAAAGTTGCAGTAGAAACATGCAAATCCCACAAACCGAAAATCTTGTCGAACAAGTCCTGATCCAAATAAACATCCTGAAGCTTCTCAAAAGGAAGTATTGTTTCAGTGGGCATGAAAACCCCTTTTTTTATCACAAAGAAGTTTTGTCTTATGTCATAATAATATGTTTCATAATATCTTGTATTGTACCACCAATTGATTCCTGACCCTACAAGGAACAGCAAAAACAATGCCCCAACGCCTAAACCGAAAAATATTCCTATTACTGGGATAAGCATCAGAAAAAGTCCTATAACTGCCAATACACAAAATATTATGAAGTAGCCAATCTCAGACTGTATGAATTTCTTCAATATCTTCTTTCTCTCCAAAGGAAACTGCTTTACCGTTGTCACTGTGTTTTCAGGATCTATCATTCAATATCACACTAACAAAAAGAGTCAACTTGTTAATAAAGGTTATTTCGAGCCCATTAAATCAATTTATTTTCTTCAAATCGTAAGGCGTTTCCTGATATACGCAGTAATTGAGCCAGTTACAGAAAAGCAGATTTGCGTGGCTTCTCCACCTCACTATTGGTTCTTTTGTCGGATCGTCGTTAGGATAATAGTTCTTTGGAACGCTTATCGACAGGCCTTTTGCTATATCGCGATCGTATTCTTTCTTCAAAGTTAGAGGATCATACTCCGAATGGCCCGTAATAAAAAATTGTTTGCCGTCTTTGCTTCCAACCAAATACACCCCCGATTCTTCTGATTCTGAAAGTATTTCAATATCTTTCACATGTTCAATGTCTTTTCGTCTAATTTCGGTGTGGCGCGAGTGGGGCGCATAAAAAACTTCGTCGAATCCTCGCAAAATCTTCATGTGCTTCTTGTTCAGCGTGTGTGGGAAAACCCCAAACATCTTGTTCTTCAAAGGATATTTTTTTACTCCGTAATGGTAATACAACCCGGCCTGCGCAGCCCAGCAAATGTGAAAAGTAGAAGTCACATTGTGCTTGCTCCAATCCATCACTTCCTTTAGCTCTTCCCAATAATCTACTTCTTCAAATTCCATTTGCTCAACGGGAGCGCCGGTAATTATGAGGCCGTCGAATTTCTTTTCCTTAATATCAGAAAAATGTTTGTAAAAAGAACCAAGATGGTCGCTTGAAGTGTTTTTGCTTTCATGACTCTTTGGATAAATAAGAGTTATGTGTGTCTGTATCGGCGTATTTCCTAAAAGTCTAAGAAGCTGAGTTTCTGTGGTGATCTTGTCCGGCATCAGGTTCATTATTACTATCTCAAGCGGCCTGATATCCTGGGCAACGGCCTGGCTGTTTGTAATTACAAAGATATTTTCATCTTCGAGCACCTTTCGCGCCGGCAAATCATCTAAAATGTTTATTGGCATGAAACCCCACTGGAGATAACAAGCTGAGAATAGTATAAAAAATAAGTACCCCGACCGGGATTCGGACCCGGGTCTCCACCGTGAGAGGGTGATGTGCTTGACCACTGCACTATCGGGGCCTCCTGTTTCGCCAGGAGAAAACGAGGCAGTCTCTTCGTCCCGTTTTTCGGGACTCGATACAGCTGATTCTCACAAGCACTTCGTGCCCTCTACAAAACTTGTCCTTGGTTAGGTTTATATTGCTTGGGGCATTACTCTCTTTAGCATGAAAATCAAAGCAATACTTTTGGATTTGGACGGAACTCTGATAGATTCTATCCCCCTGATAATGAAATCGGACAAGGTGGCGATAGAGAAGTTCGGATTTAAGGTAACGCACCACAAGTTAAGAGAGCTTTCCCAGCTCCACTCGCGCGACATAGCGTACCAATTGATTGACAAGTACGGAAAAGCATTTGATGTGTTCAAATTTATTGATTACAGAAGAAGCGTATTCTTGAAACTGTTGAAAAAGCACAAGCCAAGGGGCTTATGGTTTAAGGATTCGAAAGGGTTCATAGAAGAAATATCAAAAGAATTTCCTGTTGCGGTCGTAACCGGATCAAGGCACAAATTTGTCAACGAAGTTTTCGACAAAAAAACCCTCAAGCACCTGAAATTCATAATCACTTCGGATGATGTACAACATAAGAAACCCGATATCGAGCCCCTGGTAAATTCGCTCTCAAAACTTGGCTTAAAGAAAACCGAAGTTGTGTTTGTCGGCGACTCAATTCAAGACGGGCTTATGTGCCAAAGACTAGGAGTAAAATTCATCGCAAAAGTTACGGGAATATCAACCGAAAACCAGCTTAGAAGTTATAATCCTGTTTTTGTGGCAAAAGATTTTGCCGAAATAAAAAGATTCCTCTGTCTAATCAGCTAATTTATTTCGAAAAATAATTATTTTTCTACCATTGCAAGCTTCTCTTCCAAGAGCGGCAAATTGATCAGCGTGTCGTGACAGCCGTCTTTTAGCAATAGAACTATTTGAGGAACGATGCTCGTGTGCTTTATCATGTCAAACGAAAGCAAAGCTTCATTGAAGCAGCATACTCCTATCGCAGCCTTTGATTTTGTTCTCATCAGTATTTTTTTCACTATGCTTCCGCCAGGAACTATGAAAATATTCTTGTATCCGAGTCTTTTTGCGAGTTTTACCGCTTCGTCAAGGTTGCATGCGCCGCAATGCTTGCAGTGATAACCATCGTCGTCAAAAGTCGCCTGGCAGAATTTTGAGTTTCTTACGCAGTGGGGCAAGAAAAGCATTCGTTCTTCTATTGGAATTTTTCTAAAATCTCTTTCAAACACCGCGTTTCTCAGTTCAACGTGCGTGAATTGTATCAGCGAGTCGCTTAAGCCAAGGCTCTTTCCTATTGTTTCCGATACCTTTGCAACGTTAAGGTGGGCTCCAGCATCCGCCGCCTTTCCTACAGCGTCCCTAATCTTCTGATAATTGTCGTCAACCATAAGTAAAATCCCTTGCTTAATGCTTAAAAAAGTGAGTTTGGAAAGAAAAAAGGCCCCCCCAAAAGAGGCGCCTTTCATCAAATTATCGAACAAAATGACGAAAGCCTCATTCAATGACTTGGGCAAGCATGGAGTAGAGTATTATCGCTACAACAAAGCTCATAAGGCTTGAAGTGAAGCTGCTTATCGCGCCCGCAAAACTTGGGAAGAACAGCGATATTAACATAACTATTATTCCGGTGACTAGCAGCACTAGTAATCCCAAAATCATGCTTACTGCAACAGCCACGACTAGTGACAAAAGATAGTCAAGCTTGAAGACGTTCTTAAGTATTCTTCCAAAATTAAACGCCTCAAATGCTCTGTCTTCTTTAAGCCAAATCGAAATAGCTGCGGGTAAAAAGTATCCTGCTATCAAGAAAAACAAGACTGCTAGCATTATCAAAGGAATCGCGATTATGCCTGTGACAATAATGTTTGCCAGGAATGTCTGGGTTATCTGCTGTGAATTTCCGCCCGAAAGCAGCCCAAATATTGTTCCGCCAAAAACGACTAGCATTGCTATTGTAATCAAAATTAATCCTGGAAGAGCATATGCAAATGATATGAGTCCGCCCTTAATTGCTCTGATAACATACCCTAATATTTCAGACATTCCGAACTTCACGAGTTTTCGCTTGTCAAGAATGTTTTGAAAAGTGCTTAGCAAATATCCGTCGACTATTAACGTAAGAATTATGGAAACTATTCCAAGAATCACCATTATTACAAGCGATATGCCCATAAGCACTACGCCCACAGGAGGCAAAAATATTGTAACCAATCTTGCAATATCCAAAAAACCGCCGGAGATTGCGCTAACAACGAATATTATAAGATAAATACAAAACGGCGCTAGAAGAAAATTCATGTTGTCCAGAGGAGCTCTGATAGCTTTAATATAATCAACCAACAATATCACCTGTCTTTTTCTAGCAGAACTAATGTTTTAAGCGCTATTTATAGTTATCCGTGGTTCAAGACAAGAGCCCTATTGCACCTTTATTTCCATTCAGGCAAAATTAATTAAGATCCCCTAATTGCGCTTGGGTATTCAATATCGTTTGAATCCGATATATACTCTCTAATCTCTGTGTCGCTTCTAACTAGCAAACTACCAAGTCCATCGCCCGCGTATGTAGTCAAAGCAGGATTGATATAAAATACGCCTTGTATTGTTGAATTAGAAATCATTTCTCCCCTCCAAACAGTGCCTGACTCAAAAGGGGTAGAGTCTCGCACAGAATTGCAAAGAACTTTGTTTTTTATTTGTGAAATAGTAAGTCCGTTGTAATCTTTTCCGATGAAAACAACGCCATAATCATAGTTAGTCGCCCAAGACACTGTGCCAAAATCAGCTCCAACTCTTCATTAGCATAGCCGCTCTTCCTGAGCACATTTATTAGCGCAGCATTCTTTGCACCCTTTTCTTTTAACTCCAATATTTCTTTACTAATGTCATAAAATGCAATTGTTTGTTTTAGCTCGTCTTGACTAGCTTTTGGGAGAAGCATAACAAGTTCGAGCTTGTTTTTCTTGTCTCTCGCAGCCTTAGCTGCAACTAGTTTACTAGACTTATTCAAAAAGACTACCAAAAGAAGTATGCAAGGGCTCTATTTAAAGGCAGGGGATTTGAAAAACAAAAAAGAAAACGCCACTAGGCGAAATCGCACCGCTGGCTTTATTTCCATTCAAATACTTGCATCAGTAGATTATAGTTATTTTTTTGATCTTCCTGGTAGAGGACAAAAACCTTGTCCCCTATAACCTCTATGGATGAGTGGTTTGCATTAACACTTTTGTCTTGGAATTGAATTTGATCTAATGGAGCAAAATTGTTTTCTGCATCAAAAATCCCCAGATAATGAAGTTGACCTTCATCAGTGGATTTTGCATAATTTATGTAAAGCTTTCCTTCTACATATTTTGCAGAAGTGGTTTTTGTAAACTTTTGCCCCGCTTCCTTAACCAAAGGAATCACTTCTCCAGAAACCGAGTGCAAATCGCCAGAAAGCGGAATAGCATAGATTGAGGAATCAGCCAAAGTTCCAAGCCCCCCAATCAGATATAGTTTTTCTTCAATGTCGACAAGCGCGTTTTGGCTCAAGAATTCGTTTCCGGTTATTATGGGGTTCAAATCCAAAGTAAAATCCTCGAGCAAATCAAAATTTTTATCAAATGTTCTTATGTGTTGTACAGTTCCTTTCCAAGCTCTCGTTAAGACAACATATTTTTTGTCGTAAAAGATTGGTGTTGGATCATCTACTAGTTCAGGATTTTTTGGATAATTTTTCAAAGTTCTATTACCAAATGGACATCCTGCAGCAATGTCTAGTTTTGTATTTGTCAAAGAAGGAGTGTTGCCGGAAACATCATATTTTGCCATCTCTAAAAATATACTATTACAGTCCGATTCGTCCTGGTCTGAAAGACTCTGAAAAGCGTACCACAGATTTATGCCATCAGTGGCCAGGCGAATATCAATTGAGGTTCGGTAGTTGTATATGTCAAAAACTTCGCTTTTTGGTGAAAGGTCTTCATTCAATTCAACAAGTTGGTATTTGGACCCGCCCTTAATTGCCCACGCGACAAATAATCTATCCTCCACTGCGATAATCTCTGGCCTAAAATAATTGCTGCCCGAAAATACTATTGTTTCCGGAATTATTTGAGTTAGCTTAAGCTCGGTTTTCACAACTGGCTCAAATTCTGGAGAAGCGCTGTTAATGTCGCCAGTATTTTTATCACAATTTACCCCAATACAAGAAGGGGATCCAGAACAACCGAATAAGAGCGCAAAAGTAAACAAAATGAAAAAGCAAATTAACGCAGGATTAACTTTGACCATTCAGAGATAAATATCTTCTCAACTATTTAAAATAAGTGCCACTCGGGCGAAACCAAGCAGAGCCTTGATAAGGCTCGCGAAATCGTTTGGGCTTGCTTACGCAAAGCCCAGAACAAAAAGAATAAGTGCCACTGGGCGGAATCGCACCGCCGACCTCCTGATTATGAGTCAGGCGATCTAACTGCTGATCTACAGTGGCTGAACCGGCAGCTCCGTTCATGCGCTGCGTGGTGCTTTCAGCACCACTGATTAATTCGGAGAATGGGCTTTTTTGCTCGCCAGTAAAAGAATTTGCTAAAGAAAGACTTTAATACTTGCCTTTTAGGGTCTATTCTTCGAGTCCGGACTCAGGATTAGTCATCCTACTCTTGACTGTTATTGTGCTTCCGTGTATTATAGCCCTATCGGCATATCCTACAAAGAGGCTTGTTTCAAGCACGCCAGGGATCCTTTTTGCCTGATAATCAAGATCGTCCACAGTATAAACCTCGTCAGGAGTTACATCCACAAAGAAATTTCCTGTTTCGCTAATGATTGGCATCTTTTGGTTTAGCGCCTGTTTGGCTTCGCCGAGATTCATTACCTGAAACATTGTTTTTTTGAAAGCAAAGGGGCTCACTTCAAGCCTAATAGGAGCATTAAGGACTGGAACAAAATCTTTTTCTTCGCAAACAACAATTAGTTCAGCGGTGTCTTGCGCAATCATCTTGTCTCTTATCAGGGAAGTTGTTTCGTTTGAAATATAGTTGAAATCTTCATCGACTTGGTCGACAAAATCAAATGCAAGGTCAACCTCAACATCATCAAGCGAAGCCGCTTTTATTTTCAGGTTCTTGCAAAGCTCGGCTATTGCGTGGGAAGTTGGAACGACTTTTATTGTAAGGGTATTTCGTTCTATGTAAAGCCCGAGTTTTTTCAAAAAGTTCTCGTTAGTAGTGCCTGTGCCAAAGGATACTACTGAATTGTTCTTGATATATTTTTCAAGAAGAGCTTCCACGTGGTCGTCAAGGAGCATTTTTATCGAATTAGATTAGCGCTTTTGTTGAATAAAAAGCCTACTTATTAGTTAAATTGTAAAAAGGTTTTCTTTTTAGCCGTCTTACTCTGCGTAGCTCGCATCTTTTTTAGCCTTTCCGCAGCCTTAGGGTTAAGTGACATTCTGAGCTTTTCACGCCTTGTCCTGATTTTCATCGCTCTTTCATAAGCGTTTGATGCATTTATTGATTCATATATTATTTTTTTTGAAGGGGAGCGACTCATCCACTGCTTAGCATAAGCCTCTTCTTCATGCCCTTTATAGTTCGGATTAAGCCTGTCAAACTCTTTGTTGAATGCCTCATTAGCGCTCGCTTTTCTTGCAATTGCTCGGTTTACTCTTTTTCTCAAAATAGGCATATGATCACTAAGTAGTATTGTGGCTTTCGAAGAATATAAATCTAAGGCTTTTTGGGAATAAAAATATGCCTCTCATCTGGCCTTGCATGTGTGCCTGATGTCTGGGTGCTTTGCTGCAAAGTCATTGCATTGACTTACTGCTGCAGGGGATGCGGAATATATGTACAGGTTCTTGAGGGATTTCATGTTTTCCACTCCTGATATGTCCTTGAGAACTCCCTGTCCATCATCAATTGAAAGAGTCTCTAATGCCGGGGGGTTAAAATCAACCTGCGTTAGCTTTGCATTGTACATATTTATTGATTTGAGCTTATTCAAATCATTTATTGCTGCCGAGGCTTCCTTCCAGTCAAGCGATTCAAATTCATCCAAAGAAAGATCCTCTAGATTACTGAGGCTCGATATCTGCTTTATGCTGGTGAGCGAATTGTCTCCAGTGTCATATGCGCCTCCCAGTCTCAAGTCCTTAAGCTGAGTAAGTTCCTTAAGTCCGTCAAGGTTTGCTTCCTTGTCAAGATCGAAAAGCACCAATGCATCTATGTTCTTGAGGCTTGCAATCGGCAAGTAATCCTTGAGCTTGAAAAGTCCTACCCTTTTTAGTTTTGGAAAGTCCTTCATGTAGCTTATTTGTTCCGAAGTTATGTCTCCATTAAGCGTTATGTCTTCAATGTCTTTTAAGTACTGCATTTCCTTTGTTCCGCTAAATTGCGCAGTGTCCAAGAATACTGATTTCAACGAAGAAATATTTGCAATTGGGGAGAGATCCATTGGCGTGTTTGGAGTTATCATCGTGAGCCGATCAAGCGCAGGAAAAATGGAAAGCTGCTTTAGGTCTGTTATATTTGTGCTGGTTATGTCAAGCATTTTGAGTTTGGTAAGTCCTTTGAGCATGCTTATGTCGCTTACAGGGTGGTAGGAAATGTTAAGCTCTTCAAGATTTGTCAGCTTTGAAAGCGCGCTCAGATCAGTCAATGACTTATTGTCAAAATCATACCAACTAAGATCAAGCACTCCAAGACAAGTGAGGTCGCTTATCCCAAAAAGAGCTGCATCTTTCTTAGAAGCAACTTCTTCTTTCAGCTTTTCGATGCTCGCATCTGTCAGCCGGATTGGCGCATCAGAGTACGGCCTTTCAGTTGAATAATCTGAGTTGCTGCAGAGGCTTCCTGGGATCAATGGTTCCGCCGGAACTGAGGGGATTGTCTTTACGCCAGTAGTGCATCCCAAGATAAGAGCCATCGCAATGAATAATGCGATTAATATCCAAGTCGTTTTTAGGGTAGCTTTTTGCATGTCTTGCAAAAGAAATGAGTTTTCTCATATAAAAGCTTTATTTCTTTAGCTTTTGCTTTGCCTGTTTAGGGTCTGCGGTTTTCTCTTCCTCTTTTAGACTTGGGGGCGTATTACTGAAAGCAGACTATTTTTTGTTTTTCTTTGCGGCGCGCATTCTCAAAAGCCTCATTGCAGCTTTAGGATTTGCAGCCATCCTTAAAGGACCAATCTTTGCTCTAGCATTCATTGCTTTTTTGTAATTATTGCGTGCTGCTATTACCCCACTTATCGAATCTGGTGCTTGGCTCGCCCACTCATTTTCCACGGCTTCGGCTTCATTGCCTTTCCAGTTTGGGTTTGTTGCGTAAAAGTCTTTTTGAAACTTTTCGCTGGCCTTTGCCATCCTCACTACAGCTCGGTTCACTCTTCTTCTCAATATAGGCATAATATCACTAAGTATTATTCTGATTCCGGAGAATATAAGCTTAAGGTTTTTTTAAAGGAACTTTATTCTTTTCGTCTTTTTTAGGTTCTTCGTCTTTCTTTCCGGCGAATTTTTCTTTAAGCTCCGCGATTTTCTTCGGATCAAGCTTTTCAAACAAAAGCCCCTGCTTTTCTATAGGAGTTCCTTCTTTTACTCCTTTGAAAGCCGCAACAAATCCTGTTTCGGAGATTTTTTTCTTTTCTCCGACCATTTTCCACACTTTTTCGCAGGCAACAGGCATGAACGGGTAATATACGCAAGCCAAGACTTTCACAAGGTCGATGCACTCCGCGATTATTCCGTTAGCGGCTAAAAGATCGGTCTTCGCCTTTGTCCAAGGCGCGTTATCTTGAAGGTATTTGTTGCCGACAGTGCTTATCTCGTTCGCTTTCATTAGCGCATCTTTTAGTTCTGCTGCGGACATGAGCTTTCTGTACTCTTCAAACAATGGTTTTATCGAATCAATTAGAACAGTTGATTTTCCTGCAGATCTTTTTGTGTCTGAGAATTTTTCTGAGAGCGCTGCGATTCTATTTACAAAGTTTCCAAAGTTTCCAACCACTTCGTTGTTCACTTTTGCTTCAAAATCGCTCCAAGAAAAATCAGTGTCATCGCTTTCAGGCCTTATCCTGAATAAATAGTATCTCCAAACATCAGCAACAATTCCAGAGTGCATTGCGTCATTGCCAAATACTCCCACCCCTTTGCTTTTTGAGAACTTATCTCCTTCGTAGTTCAAGAACGCGGTTATTGCTAAATAATCAACTAATTTCCAATTCTCTTTTGTCCCTATCAAATATCCTGGGAACATTATTGAGTGGAACACTGTGTTGTCTTTTCCCATGAATTGGTAAAGTGTAAGGTCTTTTGCTTCGGCTTGCATCCACCAATCTTTCCATTTCTCGCCAAGGCATTCTGAAGTTATTCCAACGTATCCTATTGGCGCGTCAAACCAGCTGTAGAAAACTTTCTTTTCCCACCCCGGGAGAGGAACAGGTATCCCCCATTCTAAGTCTCTTGTGATTGCTCTTTCTTTTAGTCCGGCTTTCATCCATTGTTCTGTTATTGTTTTTGCTTGGGCACTCCAGTTCTTGTCAACCTTATTCATCCAAGCTCTAAGCTCCGGTTCAAGTTTTGCTAGATCAACATAAAGGTGTTTTGTGTTTCTTAGCATTAGCGAAGAGCCGTCTATTTTGCTCTTTGGGGAGATGAGATCTTTTTGATCGATTAGTTTTCCGCATTTGTCGCATTGGTCTCCGCGTGCGCCTGGCGAGTGGCAGAAGGGACATTCACCTTCAACGAATCTGTCGCTTAAAAATCTTCCAATTTTTTCTGAATAGAGTTGTTGTTCGGTTTTTTCTAAGATGTAACCGTTCTCGTGCATTTTTAAGAAAATGTGTTGTGCAATTTTGGCATTTTCCGGGCTGGTCGTTCTTCCGAGACAATCATAGCTTGTTTCGAACCAATCGTAAATGTTTTTATGAATTTTAAAATATTTGTCTACGAGTTGTCTTGGAGTGATTCCTTCTTCCATTGCTTTTGCTTCGGCTGTTGTTCCGTACTCGTCAGTGCCTAGAACAAAAAGAACTTCGTTTCCGTCTAGGCGGGCGAAACGAGCGTAAGCATCAGCGCTTAGGACTGATCCTATTAGGTTTCCCAAATGCGGGACATTGTTAACGTAAGGCAATGCGCTTGTAACAAGCACCCTTTTTTTCTTAGCCGGCATACCTAAAACCCTGTAAAAAACCTTTAAAATAAAGAGCCCAAGGGGGGATTTGCACCCCCGGCCTCATCATTACCAATGATGCGCTCTTCTGCCTGAGCCACATGGGCATGTGATAGAATTAGGCTGTGCAAGCTTTTTATGGGTTGCCCCCGAAAAGAAGTTTTAGTTAAAAAAAAAGAAATTGGACGCCAAAAGGCGCCCAAATTAAATGGTTTATTTGCTTGATTATAGTAAGCTCGATAAGCCAATTGCTGCTAGAATTATTCCTAATCCTACCATTACAACCACTATTACAGCAATTATTGCCCCTATTATTAACAAAGGGATTATTACTGCTAGAGCTGCTTTTATCATTGAGAGACTCTGTACTGCAGCTACTCCTCTTATTATGAGGTATAGGGTGTACAATGAAATCCCTAAACTTATCAAAGTCAAGAGTATTCCTATAAGACCAACTATTATTGCTATTGGGCCTATTGCGAATATTCCAAGACCTTTATCTATTACTGTTAGAGCCAATGTGAGAGTCATCATTATTGATGCTTGTATCATTCCAATGGTACCGATTGTATTCATTAAGCTTCCTTTTCCGCCAAGTAGTTTTGCGAAAATAAAAACTGCTACTGAACCAATCAACAGAACTAATAGAACTACAACTGGAGTCCCTATAATTGTGATTACTCCTCCAACTATTGCGCCAAATATTCCGCCTATTAATCCCGCTCCCGCACCAAAGGCCCCTCCTCCGAGTCCGCCGTTGATAATACCGGTAACTACTACTGCTATTCCGCTAAGAACTGCGCTGACTAAGCCAAGAACCAAACCAGCAACGGCAACATTGATTATAGCACCTATTGCGTCTGCTTCTTTAGCTACTTTTTCAGGGCTTTTCTTCATCATAGCCACTTCAATCCAATTTCCAATCATTAGTGATCACCTTTTCTGCTCCGAAAAGCAGTTTTATTAGGGAAATAATGTTGCTTCCTCTATTTATACCCGTCCAAAAGGGCGAAAGAAGGGGTTTAGCACCTAACCAAAAAGCCTCAAACACCCCTCATTCGAGCTGCTTTTCTGTGAGCATCAAGCCCTTCAATTTCAGCTAATTTTTCAGCAACCCTTATGAGTTTTCTATCGATTCTTACAACTCTTTGAACAGTGACTATTTTTACAAAGTCCCTTACTGATAGACCTCCAGTATATCGTGCGGCGCCATTTGTTGGCAATATGTGATTTGGACCCAAGCAATAATCGCCGAGAGCTTCCGCTGATCTTTCGCCGATGAATAGCGAACCGTAATTCTTGAGCAGTTTGACAACTTTTTGCGGATTCTTTACCTGAATCTCCAAGTGTTCTGGCGCAATCGCATTTGCTGCATCGATTGCCCCACTCATGTCTTTTACTACAATAATGGCTCCATTTTTAAGAGCCTTTGACGCTGTGTCCCTTGTACTTAATTCTAAAAGCTGTAGTGCAATTTCAGCGCTCACTTTTTTTGAAAGCGCTTTTGAAGTGGTAATAAGAGTTGCCTTTGAATTAATATCGTGCTCGGCCTGTGCGAGCAAATCGGCTGCAATCAATTGTGGATTTCCCGTTTCATCAGCCAGCACAAGCACTTCGCTTGGCCCTGCGATAAAGTCAATCCCAACTTCTCCAAAAACTAGCTGTTTTGCCTCGGCGACATACTTGTTCCCAGGCCCAACTATCTTGTTAACTTTTGGAACCTGTTTTGTGCCAATTGCCATTGCTGCTATCGCTTGCGCCCCGCCGATGTTAAATATCTTGTTCGCGCCAGCAAGATCCGCTGCGACAATTGTAATTGGGGCGATTTTTGGCGAGCAAACTATTATTTCGTTTACCCCAGCAACTTTGGCAGGTATCACGCTCATAAGCGCTGAGGAAGGAAGAGGATAATTTCCGCCAGGAACATAGCATCCAACTTTTTGGAGGGGAATTATCTTTTGTCCGATGCTTCCAAAGCTCGTCTTTTTCTCAAAGTTCTTTATTTGTGAAAACTGGGCACTCGCAAAAGCGCGTATGTTTTTTGCAGCAAATTTGAGTGCGCGAATCGACTCCGCATCCACTTGAGCGTATGCGGCTCGAATTTGTTCTTTTGATACTTCGAATATTTTTGAAGGATTTTTGTCGAACTTCAAATTGTACTCCAAAACCGCTTCATCGCCTCGGTTCTTGATATCAAGAATTATTTCATTAACGCCCGACTCACTCATCTGCAAACCCCCTGGCAATTTTGTTCACGTTGTTTTTCGAATTGTTATCCACCATAATGAACTCTATTTTGGCGTTCAATGCGGCCGCTTCATCGTTCTTTGTATCACCCAAATATACGGCATTTTTTGTGCCAAGAAAACTAAGGGCTTTTAGCAGGCCTTCCGGATCAGGTTTTCCATTCGCAACGTCTTCCATTGCAACAAGCGCTAAAAAAAAGTTCTCTGCGCCGTTTGCACGCAAGGCATATTCGGCTTCCTCTCTCGGCCGCCCGGTGACTATCGCCAAGAAATATTTTTCTGCAAGGGTTGAGAGGATTTTTTTGTCAAGCATCCATTTTTCATTTTGTATGAGCCCGCCATAGTTCTTTCCGAGATAAAACTCTTGAAACTTGTTAATGATCATTTTCTTTTCAACAGCTTTCCCCCTTGAAATTATTATGGCTTCAGTGAGGTCCCAATCATTGTTGAACCCTATTTTTTCCTTGTAGGACTGGATTTCCTCAAAACTTATTTCTTCTTCCAGGAATGACTCGGCGGTGAGCTTTATTGCGGTACGATACGACCCAAAAACATCCACTAGCACCCCATCCATGTCAAATAGCAAGGCTTTTTTGTTTTTTTCTCTCATTTTCAAAATCCCTGCTTTTGTTTTCTTTTTCCAAATCACCAATCGTGATTCCTTTGCTCGCCATGAACGCGAACGCAAAGTACATCAGATCAGCGGATTCCCAAATGACCTCTTCTTTTGTTTCAGCAAGCATAAGCTCCGCCGCTTCTTCAAGTAGCTTTTGCTTTAGGAGCCGTTCATCGGCAAAAAGCTTTTTCGTGTAGGATCCTTCGGATGCGTTTTGCTTTCTGGATTTTATTTTTTCAAATAGAGCAGTAAGCGTAAAAGCACTATCACCCCCAAAACAGGAAAAATTCCCTTTATGACATCCTCCAACTCCTTTCTGATCCACTATGAATAGTAGGGCGTCGCTGTCGCAGTCCTTGCGCACTTCGACTAGTTCTTGGATGTTTTTGCTTGTTGCCCCCTTCATTACTACTCCTGATTTTTCCCTGCTATATCTCCAGACATTTCCGGACTCAAGGGTCTTTCCCAAGCTCTCCTTGTTTGAGTACACTAAGGATATCACGACCCCGTTTTTTTGCTGTATTATGGTCGGAACAATCCCTCCTGATTTGTCAAAATCGATCATTTCGATGAATGTCTCTTCAGGATTTAGTTTTCCGGAATATATCGCCATTCCAACAGTAGAATCTACCCCCATCGCTTCAAGCTCTTTAATTTCAGCTATTGAACTGACGCCCCCTGCAATAGAGATCTTGTTTTTTGTGACTTTTGAGATTCTTTTTCCCAATTCAATATCTGCGCCCGTGAGCATTCCTTCTTTCTCGACTGTGGTGCAAAGGAATCCGGAACAATAATCTTCGAGTTCTTTTGCGAGTTCAATAGTGTTTTGAGTTGTTTCTTCTGTCCACCCTTTTACCGCTATTTTTCCTTTCTTTGAGTCAAGCGCGACAAGAACCTTTTCTTTTCCTATCGCCGAGCACAATTGCAAAAGAAACTCTTTGTTCGCATTCGTACCTATTATCACCTTTTTGGCACCGGCATCAATGAGCTCTTTCGCATATTCGACGGATCTTATCCCGCCTCCAACTCTGCACTTTGCAATCGCACACATCTCTTTTATCAGTCCAAGGTTGTTTCCTTTCCCGAAAGCCGCATCAAGGTCTATAACTTGAATAGGAGTAAATTTTGAGAATCGTTTCGCGAATTGCATGGGATTGTCAATCGCAAAAAGCTCTTTTGTCCCCTGTTCAAGCTGTACAAGTTTTCCACCCATTAAGTCTATTGAAGGAATTAACATTCTTTCACCCCCACAAGAACAGCATCTGATTCCATGAGACGATCATACACCCGAAGTCCTGCTTCTTGTGCGGATCTTCCAGAGAGCACGATATCGACAACAAGATCAGCCAAGCCGACTTTTGCGGCTTCTTCTGTTGCTCCTTTTAGGAGTAGCATCTCAAAAGCGTAGCCTTTTGTCCCAAGCATTTTTAGATATCTCTCCGCAGTTTTTTCGTATTTTGAGTTCACCGCAACCACCAAGGTTCCGCCAAGATCTTTGAGTTTTTTCCCCTGCGGCCCAAGCAAACAAAGCGAAGGTCTTGGGAAAAGATTTCCTTCTTTTGATTTCCAAGGAACTCTTGCAAGAACTCCCGACCCGCCAAGAGGATTTTTGAGTTTGTACTCAAAATAAAGATCCTCTCCTGTGAGACCCACGCATTTTTTTCCTTTTTGAGAAAGTTTTTCAACAAGGAGCGTAACATCTTCGCCACGCACGGTGATTTTTTTGTTAGGCAGCGCCAAA
The DNA here is from genome assembly GCA_038046585.1 of archaeon. Taxonomy (GTDB): domain Archaea; phylum Iainarchaeota; class Iainarchaeia; order Iainarchaeales; family JAAZKV01; genus JAAZKV01. The sequence continues at coordinate 61 of JBBSVX010000027.1, read as the reverse complement.
AGTTCGCTAGAAACTTCGTTAAGTCCTGAATTCTTAGGAAGAACTATTAGCGAATCAGAAA
>JBBSVX010000026.1:27657-62196 GCA_038046585.1 archaeon | reverse complement strand
ATTTCCCAGAAAATATTTTTTTTAGAAAAAATATCACCGGCGCCAAGGCTCATTAGTGATTTAAAAACAACGAAACAATAATACTGGATAGCTGAGGCAAAGGACACATGCACTCCGGTGCGTAATGATCCACATAAAGCCGTTAAGCAAGGTGATGAATATGGTAAAAAAATATGAAAGTATAGCTGATCTCCCAGGAATAGGGGAAACAGCAGGAAAGAAACTCGCAGAAGCAGGATACAAGACAATTGAATCCATCGCAGTAGCAAGCGGGTCTGAACTTAAGGAAATCGCAGGACTTGGCGAAGGCACTGCAGAAAAAGCCATCAAAGCGGCAAGAGATTCCCTTGAAATGGGGTTTGAAAGCGCAGATATCTTGGCTGAAAAAAGAAAAAACGTCGGAAGACTCACAACCGGATCAAAAGAACTTGATAATTTGCTGGGCGGTGGAATAGAAACCCAAAGCATAACTGAAGTTTATGGAAAGATGGCCAGCGGGAAATCACAATGGTGCTTCCAAACGGCTGTAACAGTACAGCTTCCAAAAGACAGAGGCGGCCTTGAAGGAAATTGTCTTTACATCGATTCGGAAAACTCCTTTAGACCTGAAAGAGTAATACAAATAGCCAAAAAATTGGAGATGGATGTTGACGCAACGCTGAAAAATATCTTTGTTGCGCGCGCATATAACGCAGAACACCAAATGATACTCTCTGATAAGGCTGCTGAAATGATTGTTGAAAAAAACATTAAGCTCATGATAGTTGATTCGCTCACAGCGCAATTCAGGGCGGAGTTTGTTGGAAGAGGAACGCTCGCTGAAAGACAGCAAAAACTCAACAAGCATTTGAGAACTCTCCAAAAGCTTGCTGAACAATATAACATTGTGCTTCTTGTAACAAACCAGGTAATGTCAAGGCCGGACATATTGTTCGGAGACCCCACAGAACCTGTCGGAGGAAACGTGGTAGGACATGCCTCAAAGACAAGACTATATTTACGAAAAAGCAAGGAAGAAAAAAGAATCGCGAAACTTGTCGATTCGCCATCGCTCCCTGACGGAGAAGCGATATACAGAATATCGGAAAACGGAATTGAAGATCTGTAAAGCCAGATCGATTGCGATTGCACCCCCACAGGGGCAATATCACCCTTGCCCGTGTCACGCATTAGTGGCATGGGCCCTATTTCTACTGGGCCGTGCGCGGCTCAATTATTTTTTCAAAGACGAAAGTAACGCCGCAAGTTCTTTTGCATCATTCACATAATGCACTTTCGCACCGTACTGAACAATATATTTTTCAATTTCAAAAGGAAGTTTTTCTTTCACAAGCGGCAAGTAAACAATCGTGTCAAAAGGCATCTTATCGCCGGCAACTATTTGTTCGTGAATATTCTTTTTCTTTGACTCAACTTCTTTTCTATGCCCCCCAAAAAGCTTGTACAAGTAATAACCATAAGCAAGTTCGCCCATTGAACCCGTTGAAACGCCGAGCAAAAGAATAACGTCGCCGAAAGTACAGTGCGTCAAATCCTGCCTGAACCAATCGCCTGTATCTATTATCTCATCGATGACTTTTTTCTCGCCGACCTTTGCGTTAATGAAGGGTTGCAAGTGCGCTGTCCCAAAAGTCTTGTCCGCAAGCGGCACTGTTCCAAAAACTTTTATGTTTCCTAACGATTTTGCCTGTTTTGCAACCTCAAAAGAAATTCCTCTGTCAGGAAGAACAACTACATCTGATTTTGAGTCAGAAATCGCGTTTGAAATCGAAGAAATGTGTTTTGCGAGCGCTCCTTGGCTTATCCCTAAGAATTTGGTGTAATGGAGCTCAATGTCCCCAGCCCCTATAAGAGCTATCTTCATAGGAAAACTAGGGGGAAGATTAAATTAAAAACAGGACGCAACCATAAATTCTTAGGAGGAATGACAATGGCGCTATTAGAGATATTTTTGGGATTCTTGATTCTTTTTTTGATGGCATCCCCTATAATTGTTTTTGTTCTGCTAGCGATGGGAATAAGAATAGTCAAACAATGGGAAACAGGAGTGCGATTCAGACTAGGAAGATATAAGGACACTTTAGAACCGGGGTTTAGAATAATAATACCGGTAATAGATGTAGTAAGAACACTCGATATGAGAATTGTGACTCTCGACATACCGAGACAGCAAGTAATCACAAAAGACAACGTACCAGTAAGCATCAACGGAGTTGTTTACTTTAAGGTACTAAGCCCGCACGATGCGGTAGTAAAGATACAGGATTTTGAATACGCAATCTCGCAGTACGCACAGACAGCGCTAAGAGACGTTGTCGGCGGAATGAGCCTCGATCAAGTTCTCAGCGAAAGAGACAATATCGGAAAAGAAATAGAAAAATCAGTTGACTCAGCCTCCGAATCATGGGGAATAGAAGTCACTGACATAAAACTACAAGACATAGATATGGCAGAAGACCTCAAAAGGCTCATGTCAAGACAAGCAAGCTCTGAAAGAGAAAAAAGAGCGACCATCATCAAAGCAGAAGGAGACAGAATGGCTGCAGATAACCTGGCAAAGGCCGCAGAAATCATGGCAAGAACCCCGGGCGCAATGCAACTAAGAACGCTCCAAACTATTGACGGGCTCGGGCCAACAGCAAGTAACACTGTAGTATTAGCAGTGCCGATGGACATGATGGAAATAATGCAACACGTAAACAAAGTAATGAGAAAGAAAAAGTAAAACTAATTTAGTTATGGGTGGTGCTTTTGCACCACCATAAAATCTTTTTTTATAAATTCTTACTCGAAGCATATTTCTGCTCAAAAGACCTTTTGAAAGCAACAAATCGGCCCTCTTCAAGAGAGGCGCGGATTTCTTTCATCAACTGCGCCATAAAATAAGTGTTGTGATAACTCAAGAGCATCTCACCATTCTGTTCGTAAGTCTTAAAGAGATGGCGAAGATAGGCGCGACTGTGCTCCTTGCACACAAAACAATTACATTCACTATCAAGCGGAGAAAAATCGAGAGAAAATTTTTCGCGATCAATCTGTATAGGCCCCGTGCGCGTGAATATCTTTCCATGCCTCGCCATTCTTGTAGGATACGCTGAGTCAAACATATCTGCGCCTTTTGAAACTGCGCCAAGAATCTCAAGAGGGGAACCAATACCCATCACATATGTTGGATTATCTTCAGGAAGGACTTCTTTTACTGCGCCGATTATTTTATACATGTCGGCGTGCGCTTCCCCAATTCCAAATCCGCCAAGAGCAATTCCGTCAAACCCCATCTGCATTAATGCAAGTGCACACCTTTGCCTAATATCAGCATGATTGCCCCCTTGGGCAATGGCAAAAATAAGTTGGCCCTCAGTAGTTTTATTTTTGCAACTTTTGTGCGTGCTCTTGCACCTCTCTGCCCACTCAATCGTCCTTATCGCCGAGTCAAGATAATCTGCACGAGATTTTCCAAAAAGCGGCTGGTGATCAAGAACCATTGCAACATCCGAACCAAGCGCGCATTGAATTTCAATCGCTCTTTCTGGAGAAATTAGTTCGCGGCTCTTATCAAAAGGATTTTGCATTGAAACACCTTTGTCCGAGATTTTGGGCGAAAAATGATCTAATATTAATTGGAATCCGCCGGAATCCGTGAAGAGCGCGTGCTCCCAGGACATAAACTTATGCAAGCCCCCTGCTTTTTCTATCATTGGCAGGCCTGGCTTGAGATAATTTATGAAAGCATTTGAAATGAGACACTCAATCCCCATTTGCTTTAATTCTTTGTGGGAAACAAGTTTCACTGCGCCTTTAGTTGCCACAGGCATGAAAAAAGGAGTCTTTACTTTTCCGTGAGCGGTGTGAAGTATTCCTGCGCGCGCACTAGTGGACTTACATTTGTGAGTAATTTCAAAGCAACCCATAACGTCAACTACCCCCAGTAAAGTAGATATTCTTAGCGAACAGCAGCTTTAAAAGTTTCTCAGGCACCAATTATATCGGACTAGACCGGGCCGCTAGCGGTGGCTTGTTACCGAAAATCCGCTTTATGTCGGGGTCGAAGCCGGAGAAGAGGCTCTGATGCTGTTGCATGAGCCGCGCTGAAAGCGTCGAAGCTCTGTCCTTACAGGTCCTTTATTAGGATGAACCCCGCCAGACTCGGAAGAGAGCAACGGTAATTTTAGTTAAGAGCGCTGAAGGGAAACGGAGTGGAGCTTTGAGTGCGTAACAAGTGCTCTAGCTAGGAATCCATTTTCCGGCCGTCCATTAGTTTTATAAAAATGAAAAATCAAGAGAGTGAAAAAATGGTTTTTGGTCACATAACTAGAATGTTCAAAAGAATTGCTAATAAAAAGAAGGCAACAGAATTAGATGACAAAATTAAAGCGCTTGAAAAAATTAAGGCACACTCAGCAGGGGCTATTGCAGAAGTTAATGCAAAAAGAGCCGCCGATCTCGCCAGAGGCCCAATTGGCCAAAGTCGGGAAATGGCTTACGATCAGGCAAAAAATAGACACGGTGGGCCAACTATGCTTAGAGATAGCGCAAACACTGAAATAGCGAAACTAAGGGCTGAACGCGACAAACTAAGAAACCCTTAGCCAAAACGACAAACATATACATAATTAGCTGCTTTTTTGGGAAAAAAACTTATTTTAGTCAAATTTGCCCTAAAAAAAGGGAAGGTTTTTATAGCAAAAGAACGTTGTTTTGGTTATTCCTACGGGGGAATAATAAAATGGTTTTCGAAAAAAGAATGAGCGTAAAAGACCTCATAGATCAAATGAGAAAAGAGCTGCAAGAAGAGAAAGAAGTGGCAGCACCAGCAAAGGCAAAAGCTAAAGCAGTAAAGCCAAAGGCAAAAGCGAAGCCTAAAGCTAAAAAGAAAAAGAAATAATTTCTAAAAAAAACTACTTCTTAGAGTGCACTTTCTGCACTTCTTTTTCAACTTTCTTAAGGGACTCCTGAACGGCCTCTAAAAGCTGCCACCCAGTAACTTGAGAAAAATACTGCTTCCCCCCCAAAAAAAGGTTTGCGTGAACTTCGTGCTGAGCTCTTAAACCGCCTTTTTTATATTCCTTAACCGTCAAGTGGAGTTTTGTATCCCCCTCTTCTATTGAAACCTTCTTGAAGAAATGCTCAAGGGTCTTATACAAGAGCGCCGAATCAACTTCATCAATTTCCGGGAATTTTGAAAACTCAACATTTGGGAACTCCATCATAACATCACGAAGAAAATAACGTTGCACCCATTAAAAAAGCCTTTGCCCGAGGTCTAAAAACCAAAAATTACGAAAAACACATCAATAAAGAAGGAAAAATCCGATTTAAATACTTTAATCAGGGATATAAGTTATGGAAGATAAGGCGCTTCTAAAGCTTTGCCCCGCAAGTTCCGAAAAAAAAATCCGCGAAGCAATCACTATGCTCTCCGAAAGAATGAAGGATGAACAAAAAGCGGACCACAGCATACGAGCAGCAACTATCCTGGCTGAAAAAAACCTCGGGGAATCTGCAATAATAGCTTGCCTCTTAAGAAAACCGCTTAAAGAAGAAAAAACATCTGCCGCAGAAATAGAAGAACGATTTGGAAAAGAAGCGGCAGTGCTTGCAGGCGAAGCAAATGAAATAATCAAAGTGCTCCACGCAAATTACTCCAAAGTCCCTGCAGAAACACTTTCATCACTAATGCTTTCAATGTCGACTGATTTTCAGACAATCATGATAATAATCGCAAATGCGATGGATTATCTCAAGAATCCTTCGGCCCAAAGCCCTGAAGAGGGAAAACGCCTCGCAATGATAACAAAAGAAGTTTATGTCCCAATATCCATGAAACTTGGAATAGGCGGCACCGACTGGTTTTTGCAGGATTATGCATTCAGGATAGAAAACCCCGAAGGATACGAAAAAATAAAAAAACTTGTAAATAAGTCCAGAGCGGAAAGAGAACTCTTAGTTGAAGAAGTGAGAAAAGAAGTTGAAGGTCTCATAAAAGGAAAAATAACGGCGCAAGTATTTGGGAGACCAAAGGGGTTTCGAGCAATACACGAGAAACTGAAAAAAACTCCTTTCAGACAAATGCACGATCTCTATGGAATAAGAATAATATGCGACAAAGAAAAAGATTGCTATGAAATACTCGGATATGTCCACGCGAAATACGAGATAATTCCTGAAGCATTTGATGATTATATTGCAAAACCAAAAAGCAACGGATACAAAAGCATCCACACCGCAGTAAAACGAGGAAATGATACTATCGAATTCCAAATAAGAACCTGGGCGCACCACATGGCCACCGAGTCCAGCCTATACTGGGAATACAAACGATTAAAGAAAAACAAGGATATTGACAAGGAACTCAGCTGGGAAAGACAGCTTGTAGAATGGCAAAAAAGCGTCGGAGCTGAAATTGGAAGAAAAAAAATGGGTGGCAAAAGAATATTTGTTTTTACGCCGAGGAATGAAATTATTACTCTTCCTATCGGGGCCACTGCGCTGGATTTTGCTTTTGCGGTTCACACTGATATTGGAAAAAGGGCTGAAAAAGCAAGAGTGAATGGATTTTATGTTCCTCTTGAAACAAAACTAAAGAATCTTGACAGGCTCGAGATAATCACATCCAACAAGGATCAAACAAAAAAGAACTGGCTGATTTGGGTCGTAAGCGAAAAGGCAAAAAGCAAAATAAAGTCAATCTTTGGGATAAAAAGTATTGAGAAACCAAAAAACGTCTGTGTTGTGCCAAGCTTCAAAAAAATAAAGATGGCCGAATGCTGCCACCCTCTTCCAGGGGAAGATGTTGTGGGGATAAAAACCACTAAAAGAAAAATAATTGTGCACAAAAAAGACTGTAAAAACATTCAGAAAATGGGAAAAGAGAAAATAGTTGAAATTTGCTTTGAAAGAGAAAGAGGGCAGACTGAAATAAAGGTTCATGCAATTGACAGGCTCGGGCTTTTGGCTGAGATCCTTGAAGAAATTAAAAAAGGCGGCGCCACTTTAACAAATACCAGCTTCAAAATAAAAAAGACGGGCTATGTTGAAGCAAATTTCAAGATAGAGGTAGGGAGTGTTGCAAAACTGGACAATTTAATAGAAAAAATAGAAAAAATCCCTTCTGTTCAGAGCGCTGAAAGAATCTAAATCCTCGAAAAACAAGTAGCCTCAAAAAACATATGTTTCCAGTCTCATTCTACCCGGCTTAAAGATAAGATTTTAAGCCCCTTGAACTCAAGTCTAAACGAAAAAGCTCTCAAAGCTTAGGGGTGTAATGAGAAATGAAACAAGCAATAATTTACGTGTTTTTAGTTATGGCAATAATGGCTTTTGCAACTACTGCAATGGCCGCTTTGCCGGATGCAACCCAAGTTACATACAACCCTAGCCCGGCGGTGCCCGGAAGCACAATCACCGTATTTGTGCAATTAGAAAACAAAGATTATTCTTCAAACACCGGCGTAACTTTAGGAATTGAAACAGAATATCCTTTCACCCCAAAAGAAGCAACAAAGGCGATTGGAAACATGGAGAGCTATGCAAAAGCCTCTGCAGAGTTCACGGTTTATGTTGACCCAAGTGCAGAAAACAAATCTTACAATTTAAAATTAAAAATAGCTTCAACTTCCCCAGCGGCAACAAAAACAGCCACTTTCCCCGTAGTTGTAAGCGGAAAAGAACCATTAATCAAAGTAATTAGCACTTCAGAAGACAAACTTACTCCGGGAGAAGAAAAAGACATTTCACTCACTGTTCAAAACATAGGAACAAGCGCAGCATACGATATAATGATAGAATTGCAAGAAGACAGAACAATAACTGCCGCAGGAGCAATAATTGAAAGAGAAATAACCCCTCTTGGCGCAGCGGCGGTTTACGTTCCAAAAATGAATCCGGGCGAACAGGCAACTGCCACGCTTAAAGTGAGCGTAAATAGAAACGCGAGCCTCAAAAACTACACTCTTCCAGTAGAAATATCTTATAGAAATTCGTCAGGGACAAGACAAACAGATACTTCTTACATTGGGTTCAAGGTTGGCGGAAACGTTGATTTTGACTCAACAATAAAAGAAAAAAGCTCTGAATTTATAGCAGGCCGCACTGTAGATATAACCCTTGAACTCTTCAACAGGGGAGACGGCAAGGCTGAATTCACTTTGATAGAACTAAGCACTGATGCGGGAACTATAGAAAAAGATAAACAATTCATCGGATCGCTCGAACCAAACGATGTTGATTCAGTAAAGGCAAAAATAATCCTTGACAAGGCGCTTGCCACAGGGACAAAAACTCTCACAGCAAAAATAACTTACCAAGACACCGATGCACAAATGAAGGTAGAAACGCTTCAGGTGCCAATAAAGGTTTACTCGGTAGCGGATGCAGCAACAGAGTCCGGCGGAATGAATCTGATAATAGTGCTTGCAATAATAGTTGTTGTGGCTGTAATCGGGTTTGTATTGTACAATAAAATGCAGAAAAAAAAGTGACCCCAAAAGGTTAATAAACAACCAAAAACAACTATAGGGATAAGATGAATCGAATCCAAACAAACATTAAGGGCTTTGACGAGCTTGTTGAAGGCGGGCTCCCTGAAGGTAGAAGTTTTCTCATAAGCGGAGGAACAGGAACCGGAAAAACTATTTTTGCAATGGAATTCATCGTTAACGGAATAAAACAAAACGAACCGGGTATTTACCTTACCCTTGATGAAAGACCGGAGCTTATCAGAGAAGATATGCTTAGATTTGGGTGGAACTTGAGAAAGCACGAAGATGAGGGGCTCCTAAAGATAATAGACGGCACAATAGCAAAAATAGGAATACCAAGCGACGAAGAATTTTCCCTGCCCGCGACAGGATTTGATCTTGACAAATTGCTCCTAGAACTAATGAGGGCAATAAAAAAAGTGAGAGCAAAAAGAGTTGTGATAGATTCCATACCTGCGCTCGGACTTAATCTTGAAAGCGAGCAAGAAATAAGAAAAGCTGTTCTAAAGATTGTTTACCTTTTGTCAAGAGCCGGCGTAACTACCATCCTTACAACAGAAGTTAATGATGATTCTAAGCAATTTAGCAAGTATGGGGTGGAAGAATTTGTTGCAGACGGGGTAATTGTTCTCCATTACATGGGAATTGGTACGCAAAGCAACAGAACGCTGCACATCAGGAAAATGAGGGCCACAAAGCACTCAGAAGATTTGCACCCGATAGAAATAACTGATGCTGGAATGAAGATACACAAAGTAGAAGACGACTATAATTTGTAAAACGATAGACAAGGGCTTATTTTAGGCCTAACAGTTCTTTCACTCTTTTCTTTTTCAAGCTAAGCTCAAAACCTTTTTGGGGAGAATAAACAAAAAACCTGTCGACAAGAGCCATGTATCTGTTCCATGATTCTTGACTGCCTGCCTGAGGGGCAAGCTTTACTTTTCCGCCCGCGAGTATTGCTTCTTTGTTTTGAAGTATAAACTGTGAAAGCAAAAATTCTGCCGGGTGCTTTCCGAGTTTGTCTTGGAATAATTTGCTTGAATGAGTTTCCTTAGCAGGATCCCATTTGAAAAGCGATGGCCTCAATTCGCCTGTGTGAAAGTCTGGGCTGAACTTGTATTTTGTTCGCGTACGCTGGATTGAGCCTATCACCATATCATTTCCATGAATGGTGTACCCGAGCGTAAATCTTGGCACCCCCTTCGCGTCACAAAGAATTAAGTGGGGGATATTCTGCTTGAATGGTTCAATCGCATTGAAGACAAGCGGACGCCTGTCTTTGTAATTCCAAAAAGGCTTTGATTTTAGGGAGAATTTCCCCTTGACTTTTGTTAAGGTTGTTGTTATTGGCATCTAATCAACACATAAATGTTCAAACAAACAAAAGAAAAAGAAATTGTTGTAGTAAAAAAACTAAATGGGACTGGGGAGATCACCACGTCCTGTTCCGCCAGGACAAAACGGAGCAATATCTTCGTCCCGTCGCGCGGGACTCGATACAGCAAAATAAAAAAACTAAATGGGACTGGGGAGATTTGAACCCCCGACACCACGGTCTTCAGCCGTGTGCTCTCCCAGGCTGAGCTACAGTCCCGCTAGGAAAAATGTGAATCCACTTTGTAGAATCACACAATACTTACTTGTTTTGCTTTATTAATATTAAGCGAGCCCGTAGGGAATCGAACCCTAGACACCCAGATTAAGAGTCTGGTGCTCTACCAACTGAGCTACGGGCCCATCTTAATTACTACTTACAAAAGAACATTTTTAATGTTCCCTCGCCCCAAATCACTTGTTTTTACCGCAGATACACGAGCCCGCAGGGACTCGAACCCTGGACACCTGGATTAAAAGTCCAGTGCTCTACCAACTGAGCTACGGGCCCATAGAATCGTGGTCTGCCAGAATAGTTCCTATTCTGATTAAAAGAAATGCCTCTGAAAACCTTTTTAAAGGATGGTTGAAAGGTAAAAAGTGAGAATAAAACAAAAATAGCCTAGCGATGCTAGCCCCCGCCTATTAGCTCACGAGCAAAATCTTTGGGCATCAGACCCTCTTTCGCCATCAAAGCTATTCTTCGCTTATTCTTTTTTTGCTCCAAAGCGAATTTGGCCGTATTTTCAAGACGATTTCGAAGCTTTACGACCCCCCTCATATCTTTTACTCCCCCAATATTTGCCGAATCTGCCCCTCTAAGGAAAATGCTTGTAGGAGAGCTGAGTGCTTTATGCGCCGGTCTTGGATCTATCCACCGATAAAGCCTGCCTTCAGCCGGATTATACCCAAAAACAATCGTATGAACTTTTCCCCCAACTACAGCCTCAACATAGTCGTGCAGTTCCCACGTGGCATTTGATCCCAAAGAAACTTCTCTGACAAGCCAAGACTTTATTCCTGCGGCGTTAAGAAGACCAATCGCCAAATTGCATCTGTCAAAACAAACTGCGGGGGTGTGACCTGATCTTCCTTGAAGAACATTATGTGCTGTTCCAATCGGACCTTTTTTTGTATTCCATCCAGGCACTACCGGCGTCTTATCCAACACAAATTTTGAAATGCCCTCCGCTTTCATTAGTTCTGCACCATAAAAAGTATTTGCCTTCTTTTTCACTAAAGAAGTTACTCTTGCCACACGCCTGTATTTCTCGGGACTAGTAGCCCTGACTTTTTTAATTGGAGTCATAATTAATTACCAGCTCAGGATGTATAAGAATCAAACGGATTATGACAGAAAACAAAACAAGCAAAAAAGCTCTTTTTAAAAGCCCCTCACAGCATAATTATGTTAGTTCTGGTGAAAAAGATTGGTCAAAGAAATTATCGTGCTTAGGTATGGGCATAGGGACGTAAGGGACTACCGCGTCACTACCCATTGCGCTTTAGTCTCAAGAGCCCTTGGTGCAAAGAAAATACTCATCGAAGGAGACGGGGATAATAGCATCAAAAAAACAGTTGAAGATGTTGTAAACCGATGGGGGGGAGATTTTAAGATAGAGTTTACCCCACACTGGAAAACCGCTTTTAAAGAACTAAAAAAGAAAGGATTTATTTTTGTTCATCTTACAATGTACGGGTCAAGAACGCAGGACGTTGAAAAGAAAATATCAAAAAAAGACAAACTATGCATAATAGTGGGATCGCAAAAAGTAGAAAGAGAAGTTTATGACGTTTCTGATTTTAACGTGGGTGTAACTGCCCAGCCGCATAGCGAAATAGGTGCGCTTGCAGTATTCCTAGACAGGGTACAAAACGGCAAAGAGCTTGAAAATAAGTTTAAAGGCGCAAAAAGGAGAATAGAGCCTCAGGAAAGGGGCAAAAAAGTCATTAGTTTAAAATAGTTTGGTGAGGGGTATATTTATGCCAAAGAAATCAATGATAGATATCGGCCTCGTAAAAGACCTCATAGATACAGTTGGAGGAGCTGAAGCAGTGGCATTAATAAAAATTTGCGAAACCAAAAGAAAGAGTTTCACAGATGAAGATGTTTCAAAGAAAATGAAGAAGAAAGTGACTGAAGTGAGAGCAATTCTCAACAGGCTTCATTACAGAGGCATTGCAACTTACCAAAAAACGAGGAACCAGAAGACCGGATGGTATAATTACACTTGGGATATAAAGAAAGAAAGGATATCCGAGATAATACAAGACCAGCAAAAGGAAAACCTGGAAAAATTGATGGAAAAAAAGAATTTAGAGGCAGATTATAACTTCTTTGATTGCGCAAAGTGCAATGAAAGGATGCCGTTTGAAATAGTGGCAGAATATAACTTCGTTTGCCCGGGATGTGGAGGCCAAATGGACCTATCCAACGACCCAAAGAGGCAAAAAGAACTAGGAATTAAGATCAAAAACATAGAAAAAGAAGTAAAAATGGTTCAAGAAATGTGCAAGTAAACACAATTTGTTGGACATGAGCGAAAAGAGCGTTTTGAAAAAATAAAATAGATTATTAATAGTTTAAATAAGATTTAAAGCAATAAAATTGTTTTAAATTTAGAAATAAAAACAAATAGTAACTTATATCAAAAAATAAGCCAAGTTTGTTCTTTATTTTCGCAAAAAAGCTAGCGGGGTAGAGCAGCCTGGAGTGCTCGCAAGGCTCATAACCTTGAGGTCGGAGGTTCAAATCCTCTCCCCGCTACTTTAACTTTTTAGCAGTTAGATCAACCCCCACACTTCCCTTAATATCACACCCATCACTAAATGCCCTCTTTTTTGAATATCCAATACCACATTGATTTTAAGCCTCAAATGGGCCCTCACTTTGAGTAGGTTTGAACTACCTTTAGTAATTACAAGCAATTCTAGATAACTAGGCAACACTATAATGTCTCAAAGTAGCAGAGGTAGTGGAAAAGCGGTAATGATAAGTCATTACAATAATGAACTATCATTACAGTAAGGTTTATAAGTACTTACTATCATTACTATAATGATGAAATTCATCGAATTTTTGAAAGGCTTGTTCAGGCCAAAGGCGAGTAGTGGAGCCCAGGGGGTTGCCCAAGACGTGTCAGAGGCTAAAAACAGCGAGATATACCCTAAAGAAGCTGAAAAGGGTCAAAGTGAGATAACCTCAGTATGGGATATACTGCAGTTTAATGATAACACCCAAGCTTTCCACCTATCTAATGTGATCAGGTTCGACGAATGGGTCACTATGGACGAGATAAGACGAAGGATAATCGAAGTCTTCCAAATAGACTACAAAAATGAGAGGTCACTTTACCCCTATCTAAAGACCTTTGTTGACATAGGGCTCATCGAAACCAACAGCGTAGGCGGCAAGAGAAAGTGGAGAAAAAAGGACCTTTTGGTTAAAATCAATATAAAAAATCCCGAGAAAGAAGAAACAAGGGTTGCCCAAACAGCATAATTAAAAATAACCCCAAAATAAACTTATTAGTTATTAGTGGAAGTGCGGTTTATAAATAGACTGTTTTAGAAGCCATCTCAAAAACACAATTTCTAGGACATAGGTTTTGGGGGCATTAAAAAAAGTAAAAATGCGTTGTTTTGGGTTTAATCGCCTAAATGAAGGGGTTAGGGGATTTCTAAAAAGTTACAACTATTCAAATTCTATCCAAAACCCATTCAACAGCATCTTTTGGTTTTTTGAACTCGAGACTGGCAATTTGAGGCAAGAGTGAATCAAGTTTCTCTTGAGGAACTTTTTTGTGAAGCCTTAAAGCGAGGGCACTTGCTAGAGCAGAAGAAGACAAGTGTTCAAACATTGCACTCTCTCGAGCAAGAGTAAAATCATCAAATTCTGCGACATACTTCTTATAATCTGCCCCAAATTTATGTCTTATATAACAAAGCGCCCCAAAGCTTGCGACAAGTTCCGAGACAAGGATCTGAGGCGGTCTTTTATGTGCGCGAAGAAAATAATTGTGAAAACCTCTGTGCAAAAGCTCATGGGTTAGAGTAAGCGAGTCTTGCGCTTGAAGAGACATTACTTCTTCAGGAGCTTTTTTGTAAAAAGGCGAACTGGGGGCCATAAGGTTTTTTTTGGATTTTTTTACGTACACCAGACTCTTTTTGGAGAAATTTGATTCCCTCATATGCGTGCCTTTGATGAACATATTCATGTTTTCTATCTCAGACCAAAGCTGCCCAGTGCTTACCCCGGGGGCACCTTTGAAAATTTTCATCACTGCAGCTGTTGTATTAGTAGTTATTTTCCCAGCAGCAGTGCCTCTCCCAAAATGAGATTCAACAAATTGCCTTGCGGGCCGAGAAATTTTTCCTTTTATCATACATACTTTGAGTCTTGGCGGTTAATAAGATTACATTTTTGAGGTAGATTAGATAAAATTTGAGCAATTTTGGAAAACATTATGGTAATTACCGAAAGCTTTGGTAATTACTGGGGCATTTGGCGATATGCGCTAGTTTAACGAGGTTATTTTCTTCTAAAAAATCCAAGGGGCTTACGGGCAAGTTTCGCTTTTGCATCAGCGTTCATATGATCAACCAAGCGCTGCCAACTTTCTGAAGGGTTTTTTATTCTCAACCGGCGCTTGACAAACTCTTCTGTCAAATTTCCTTTGGTGCGCATGGATTCTCTAGCAATTTCAGCTCCGGAAAGCATGCCCTCGCCGATTGAATATACTTTCTTTTTTAAAAAAATTCCGCTGCGTTTTTCCAAAATCAGGTTAAGGTGTGTTTTCGCCCGGCCGCGCCACACCCAATTTTGAAGCGCATTGAGCGAATAAAGAGCTTCCCCACCTACTCCTTTTACGCACTGCTCAAAATACTCTCCGTAAGCATTGATTTTGATTCGCTTTGCAGGCAACAGCCCGCGTGTGATGAGCAGTTTATCAAAGTGCTTCGGCTTCATTGACAGCGATTGAGAGACATAAATTAGCCTCCCCCCAAGAGTCTTTTTTGCGTAATGCAATAGTTCCTGATACTCCTTACTAAACTGCTTTAGTTTTTGGGCGGAAAGCTGTCCCTTAAAAAAAGAAGGATTATTTTCAAACGGGGTGTGATGAGTGTGAAACTCAACTTCCATTTCTCTCACCCCTACAATAACCATTATTGCGTGTGGGTCGGATTTGACACTGCCAATTCGGCTTTCCCAATTTTTAGGAATTGAAAAGAGATTATAGTCCTTTATTAGCTCTTCAGAAGTAACGTTTTGCACATCCATCGCTTCCCCTTTTACCCTAACATTTTCTAGGGCAAAATAAGGGTGAACTAATAGATCGACGCTGTTAAATGTTGAAGGCTTACTTTGAGTTTGAACCATATTAAATTAAGGTCAATTCCAATTTTTAGGCGTGTATCGGCGCAGGATTTGGGGTGCCTTTAAGTTTCTTGTAAAGGTCATAGAACTCTTGGAGTTCGACACTTTGGGTATAGGTTTGTTTGAACCAGTCAAGTTCAATAATCGGCTGGGCTTCCTTTAAAAGAGAAGATTTGTAGACAGGATCTGATTCTTTCTCTGTTACGCGCTTCATTTCAGAAGTGAGTTTTAACAGCCCTTCATGCCCCTCAACCAATTTTCTTGACAAAAGTTCTTCAAGAGAAGCAACTATTTGCTTGTCTTCTATGTCCTTTTCGTTCAAAAAATAAGTACATTTCCAGTCTCCTTTGGTTTGCCAGGAATGGGTTGGATTATGACCGGTTTTAAAGAATTCTTGAAGGGTTTGAAACGCCCCTTGAGGTATAATTACACAATTCTTACCGGGTCTAATATAAGGGTAATTTGAAAGAATCCCAGCTCTTGGATAATGGTAGGTTTTGCCATTTGATTTGAAAACCGCCTGGGTATACCCATAGATCGCCCTGAAAAGCTTCTGATAAGTGTAGGAGGAATGTTTTATTGAGTCGGGTAAAATGAAACGATACTGAACAAAATATGCTTTAACAGCCACACCCAACACTTCCACTAATAATATACTATACTATACTAAAGATAGCTTATGTATTATTATTATACATTAAGTATTTAAGCTTATTTTGAAAGTTGAAAGTTAAAGAAGTTTAAAAAAGAGGATAAACATAACAAGAAAAAAAAGTAATAAAAAATCAAAAAATTAATACATTAAAGTTTTTGTCCTAGCAAAGGCAATGGCCTTTGCGGGACGCGCAAAACAAGGTTTTGCAATGTCCTAGAAATTGTGTCTATTTTTAATAATTTTTGAATTATAGCTTAAAAGAACAGTTACATAACAATTGTCTTTTTAGACCTCAAAAAATGAAAAAAGAAAAAGAGTTTTTGGGTCAGAATCAACAAAGAAAATTTATTTTTTTAAAAATAATATTAAATTTATAAAAAAATGAATGTCATCGCAAAACAAGGTTTTGTTTTGTCCTACAATTAGTGGATTAATTATCTGCCCTTGCGGGAGGAATTCTTTCGCAAGGGTAGATTTGAAATATTTACCTTCTTCCTGTTGTCTGGTAGTATTTGCTAGAGTATCTGTTCTGTGTAGGAGCTGCTGCTGGAGCTGCGTCCTCTTCAACAGGAACATCTCTATTTGACACAATGATTATGTCCTTCACTGATTTTACGTTTCTATAAGGAACCGCTTTTTCAGTCAAGATCTTCTTTGCATCAGACTTTGTTTTTACTCTCAAAGGTTCAGTAGTGAGAGTTTCTATTCTTCCTTTTTCGAGATTTATTATAACCTCGTATACTTTTCCTTTATATCCTGCTTCGGAATCGTAAATATCCATCCCGAAAAGCTTTGACAATTTCAAACTCATATTAATTCCTCCAAAAATTAACATAGAGAATGGCGATGAAGTATTTAAAGCTATTGTTAAAAATGGATTTCAAAACAACCGAACAGAGTTGGTAAGAAGCCTGAATATACATAAGAGATTTTTTCAAATAAACCTAACCAAAAAACTTTTTTCAAGAGAAGTTGGAATTTTTGGCGCATATACATAAGAACTTTTTTCCATAATAAAAAAATTTAGGCAAATCTAAGTAAAACTCCTTATTCGCCCCCCACCCCCAATATTTTCCTGCAAATCAATTATTACTGGAAGTGGGGGGCGTCTGGGGAGGGTTATGTAAGGCTTAAGGCGATTGTCGAAAACCCAAAAAGTCTTTTATATTCCTAAAACCGCAACAACTTTTGTTATGAATAAGATGATTTTTGCTACCCTAGCAGTTTTTCTTTTGATTGTCTTAGCCGGGTGCACTGGACTAAGCGGGGCAGAGAAGAACCTTTGCTACTCCCTCTCTACAAAGAGTTATGCTTACGTTCCTTCCTGCACAACTGAAGCTTCCTGTTATGCGAAAGTCCAAGCAATGTTTGATACAAAGCTAAGTTATTCTTCAGAAAGCCGGCTTTATGAGCTAAAGAACCATGTAGCTCGGAGTTGGTTCTTCTACAATAAGGCTGTAGGCGAGCTAAAGAAGATTTCAAACGAATGCTATGCAAAAAAACCAGTAAATATGCCCTTCTACATAAATCAAACTCTCTCTTATCTTGACAACGCTTTTTTAGAACTCGACATGGGGATGAAGGACAGTTTTGAATTCATTGCCGCTGAAGAGAAAATGCTTTCAGAAGAGAAGCTGGATTTGGCAAAAGAAGAGGAACTTTACGAGTCCTTGGTTGAAATGAGGCAGATAATGGCTGAGCTCTCAAGCGGGGCCACAAACTCAGGAAGTTACATGTCTTACTATAAAGAGAAAGCCAAGACCTTCTCAGACTCCACCCTTGCACGGGGTTATGGTCGGTTAGTGGAAGAAAAGCCCTGGTGGGTTCAAAGTTTTGAGTACATCGAAGGAGCCATTTTTGAGAAAGCAGGAATAGGATTGGGGGTGTTTTATCCTTCAATAAGAGAAGGATATCAAGCAGCAATGTCCTTAGCCGAAACAAAACTCTACTCAACCCAAGGTCTTCAAGCCCTCCAACAGTTTCCAGCATCCGAGTTTATGAAGCTCTATTCCGACATCGGGGGCAACGATAACTCTGCCCTAAAGCGATTTGCTGATCTTACAAATCGCTTGAACCAAAATTATTCCTCTTCAAAATCCTTCTCCATCCGTCTTTGGGATGAAGTAGAGTTGCTCCAAACTGATTGCAAGGCTCTTCTAAGTGAAGTTTCCCAAAACCCGAAGAATGATGAATTATCAAGGATGCTTTTGTCGGGAGCAATATCATCAAAGAATGGACTTGAAGAAAGCTATCTAACCGCTACAGAACAGCTCTCAAGGCTCCGAGAACAAAAGAGCAAGGGTTCTTTACGCCTGGGTGAAGAGCTCTTGCGCCTCAAGCAAGAGTATGTCAAGTTTGAAACAATAAAAGTAGGACTTACAGAGAAAAAAGAGGTTCAAGTGAAGCGTTTAGAAGAAGCTTGCGCCACCCGCGCCCAAAAAGAAAAGTCCTTGATAAGAAAAAACCTCCCAAGCGACCTCGAAAAAGTCCAAAATGACTTATTATTTTTTGCTTCAAGAGTTCTCTCATCCGCAGGCCAGCAAAAGATTGATTATTGTGCAGAGCTTGTAAGAAAAAGTGATGAATTGTTGCAAGCTGAACAAAATTATGATGAGTACAACACAAAAAAACTCTCATCCACCCAAGAGTGCTTCACTTACCTTGAAGAGCTCCTTACCTACGCCCCCCTACCGGAGCTAAAATTCGCGTTTGATTTGCTAAAAAAACAGGACCCTACAAAACTATCAGTAACCTATTTCAGCGAATCATGCGAAACACTCCTTCGTCAGACCAGAACCGAGCTCCTAGATGATGAAGATATCTCAAAAATAATCTCAAATTACATTGAATCCAAGAAAAACATTTCAGAACTAGCCGAAGTATTAGCCTCTTCAAGCAAAAGTTCGTCCCCCTCGCAACTTGAATCACTAAAAAAGCGTTTACTAGTACTCGAAGAATATTTTGAAGACAACGAACCGCGATTAGAAGAAATTTTGTCGATAAAAAAGAACATTCTTTCATCTTCAGAGAGCCTAAAAAATGATTCTCTTTCAGCACTCAACGAATCAATAGTAAATTATGCAAGACTTAACGCAAAACTCTCTTTTGCCTCAGAAGAAGTTCCAAAAATTAACCAAGAATTTGCATCAAAAACAAGTTTGATTATTTACAACCCGTTCAGGAATGTAGAGGGGCCATTTTCATTAAACATCAACGGTCTTTGCTGCACTATTGAAGAAAAAGACAGCTGGATAACTTCTTTCAACCAATCGGAACAATCAATTTCCCTTTCCAAGTTGCCCCACGGCGCAACAACAATGAGCCTTTCCTCAATCCAAACCATAACTTCCAAAGAATCAGATAAAATAATTTTCGCTTCAAACAAAGAAACTCTCCTTCAGAGAAAGATTTTAATTTCAAGTCCCGCAAAGCTTGTGCGAGTCCAAATTTCGACCCCAAAACCAAAGTTTGTGCGAAAGATAGTGGTGCTCGTAAATGGAGAAGAGGAAAGAGCTTTTATTGACACAAACAAGGAGATAAGTTTTGTCGCCAAAAATGTCCTTTCTTCTTCAGAAATAAGCGTTTTCTTTTATTTAGACTCAGTGATAACTCTAAACCAAACCCTCGTTGCAACAAAAAAGATTTCTGAAAAAGACTTTGAATTTGACTATGAAATAAAAGCCACGAGCACTCTTCCCCTTCCGTTAAGCGCAACCCTCTCCACGCAAATAGCGCAAAATGCGCTCGTATCCTCAGCAAAAATATTTGACGAGGATATGACAAAAAAAGAGTATGAAGTTGTCGGAGGCTATTTGGTACTAAAAAACCAGGGCTTTTTGCCCCTCCAAGAAAGAAACTATACGGCCCAAATTGTTGTCGAAGATTCGCTCCAATATTATACTAACCTCCTTTCGACGGCTGAAGATACTCTTAGAAGGCTAGGAGAAACAACAATTTCTTTAGAAATAGAATCTTTCCTTGGCCTTGATTTTGATGAGTCCTGGCCAAAGAAAGCCGGCGACCTATTGAAAAAAGCCCAAATCCGAATTGATTTGCTTGAGAAAGAAAAATCAGATTTAGACAAACTCGAATTCATGAAACGCGATTTGAATACAATGCTCCAAGATTTGCATATAAGAATTCAAGATTTTGTAGAGCTTGATTTGAATATTCAGACTTTTGAAGCAAAAAAAGCTTACGATCAGGCCGAATATTATCTATCAAAAGGCGATGATGCGTCGCTTGCCAAAGCGTACGAGCTTCTTTCAAAGCTCTCATTTACTCCAGAAGCCGCAATTTCTTCTTCAGTTTCAGAGATGCTTTCCTATCTAAAAGCCTCAAAATATTCTTCGTCGGCACTCTCAAAACTATTCAAGGATTATACCGATTCTATGGATCAACTTAATACAGAGCTTTCGCAAGATCCTGCAAAAGCAAGGAAAATATTTGCTAATCTAAAAGAAATTTATTTTAAGTTCAAAGAAGAGGAAGTTATTTCAAAAGAAACATCTTCTGAAAAAGAAACCGTCTTTTCAGTACAAAACAATTCACTCAAAGAAGAATGCGAGTCATTAATATCCTTGCTTGAAAGCGGGCTTTCAAAAGACGAGTCAGAGTTAATCTCCGCAAAATTCATCCCCCCGATAACTTCTTCGCGCCTAAAAAAACTTTCTTTGGAGTTAAAAGAAATTATTTCTTCAGATGCAAATTCCTCCAAAAAGAATAGTGCGCTCTTAGAAGTGAGAAACGAATTGCTTTCGGCACTTGATTCTATAAAACGCCAGGCGATAGCTTCCTACAATAAGGCGATTGATGAGAAGCACCCCCAGGAAACTATTGTTGCGGCAAAAGAAATGATAGATTCGAACAAGTACGTTTCGGCATATTTGCTTCTTGCGTCTTCCTCTCCGGCCGCATTGCCAGAAATTCCTTTCTTGGGATTCATTCCAATAATTTTGATAATAGCCGTAGCTATTTTCCTGAAATACAATTTAGGAAAGAAAGAAAAACAAGAATCGGAAAAACAAAAAGAAATAGTCGAAGGTTGGAAAGAATAATTAAGAAATTATGTTAGTTCTTGTTCTTTCCCTTGTAAACCCAAAGAATTACTGCTGTTGCAAGGATTATTGCAATTACAGCCATAACAATTTCTATTGGGAACCCTTCTCTTTTTACATCATATTGTATATTTTGAGTTGAGTAAGAATTGTTAGAATCAGTAACGCTTGCGGAGAAAGAATAACTGCCCGGAGTAAGGGTTTTTGTTCTCACTGATATTTCTTGAGTTGCGCTAGGTGCGATTGAGATATCCTGGTTTGAATCAAAGATCAAATCGCTTGGGGAGAATAATATCTTTCCCTCATAGAATGAATCCCAATTATTTTTTGCGATAAGTTTGAGCCTTAACACACCGTTCCTTTCTTCGGTTCCGACAAGCGAAACTTCTATTTGATTTGGTATTAGAACTTTCATTTGAGGGTGGTTGCTTACAATCATCTGCCTTTCGTTGAATACGTTGTCAAAGAAAAGCGCTGCCGAAGAAAGATTGTACGAGCTTGCCGCGCTTGGTTTTATGAAATAGAAAAATTCTCTTGTTTCGCCGGCCTTGATTGTGGTAGTAACGCTGCTGTCTCCTTCGATTATGTCAAAGCTTTTTATTTCAACAAGGGACCTTGTGTCCTCCTGAACGAATTGTGCAGAAATATTTGCGTCTTTTGATCCAGTGTTCTTTATTATGATGCTCATCATTGCTCTTTGTCCTAAAAATATTTGTGTAGGTGCCCTGTTTTCTATCCAAAGAACGGGGGTGTCATAAAATCCTATAAATGAGTTTTCTGAAATAACAGCCGAATTAGTGTAAGTGCCTGTTTTTAGGCAAAGATTAAGATTTGTTATTCCTTTTGAAAGCTCAGGTAAAAATACTCTTGACCAGCAGGTTTCGCCGCAAGTCATTCTTTCGGGCCAGATTATTTTTTCTGTGCCGCCATCAACGCTAAGTGAAATATATGAATTATCGTTGTCCGCTTTGTCAAAGGTTGCGTGTATTGAAAGAACTCCTTGTCCTTCGGCAAGAGTGACTTTGTCGGCCATGTCTATGGATATAGTTTGGCATTTTTCTCCAAAAGGGCCGTTTAGTTCTATTCCGCCAAATCCGAAAGTGCTTAGTGGAACTTCATATGCTGCAGCATATCCGGCAAGGGACACCAAAACAAACAGTGCTAAAACAATTCTTTTTTGCATCCAAAAAACCCTTAGTAGCTATCTTCTACAAAAATAGGTTTTAAAACGTTCGAGTCTTGGGGTTTTTAGCCGTTTTTAGGGCATTTAGGGCTTCTGAAAGGGTTTGCTTGAAAGAAGGTCTTGATTCTATCTCTATTATCGCTTTTTTTGAGTAGTTTTTTACCGCTTGTTTTTTGCAGTATTCAATCCCTTCGCAGAAAACATTGTCCATCATTTTTTGAGGGGCATAATTTCTTTGTTCAAGCCGTGATTCAAGCACTTCAGGGTGAACTCTAATTAGGATAACTTTGTCAACATTTAGTTTCATTTCGCAAACAACATGCCCCTCAATTATGACATCATCATTTTTTTTCAGAAAAGCGTTCGCTTTTGATTGAAATTTTTTTATTGGGATTTCAAGTTCGTTTTCTTCGTTAAAAATTCCCAAAGAATTTTTTAAGGCAAAATCTTTTTCATTTATTACTTTATAGTCCAGCTTCTCGCCTAAGGCTTTTGCAAGAATTGTTTTCCCTGATCCTGGGGTGCCAGTAACGACGATTCTCATAAGTACATATTTCGTAGGAAACTAATTAAAAGGCGAGTCAAAGTTCTAGTGTCTGCAAAGCTTGGAGGTATTTTTCTTGAATGCCACTTCTTCATCTGAGAGGCATTTTCCCCCATTTTCTAGCATGCTGCACAATAACTTTTCTCTTCCAAGGCAAGAAGATTGTTGATCCATATCACTCAATTTTGATAAGATTTAAGGTTATATAAAAGCATATCGAAACCTGATGCAATTGTCAAAAGTTCGACAACTGTTTAATTAATCGGAAACATTTTTTTGGCTCATTTTTTTATATTTTAAAGATTTAGTGCAAAAACGTTTGTAAGAGACTGTTGTATAAAAGTTCAAATGTAAATTCTTCCGTGCAGTACGTCTTTATTTTGTCATATCTTTTTTCGATATAAAATTTTGAAACATCTTTTCCGGAGTGCTCCTTTATTGGGATATCATAATGGGAGTTTATCATTTTCTGTGAGATGCATCTAAAATCCTCGTTGTGTTTTGTTGCAGGTGCAACAGCCATTCCCAGTTGTGCAAGATCAACATGGCGCGCTTTTGTAAAAAGCAAATTGAAAAGCTCTTTTTCCTTTGCTATTTTGTGGTGGCTCATTCTTGAGAATAAAAAAGGCAAATCATATGCGAGGTGATTAAACCCGACAATTTTTAGGATTTCTTCCTTTTCACCCCATTCCTTCATAAGCTTATAAAATTCTTCAAGCATCTTTTTTTCAGATCCAATTTCCCACTCAAAAAGAAATGTGGGGGGTTTTACTTGTGCCTCACTGGGAACTTTTGGGAGAGCATAATAATTGTAGGATATTACAATGACTTTGCTTTTTGCAAAAAAAGGGTTGAGCCCCGACATCTCATCTTCAGGATCTACAAATGATTCTATGTCTATGAACAAAAATCCCATTTAATTTCACCTAATAAAAAAGGGTTGAAAAAGGATTAAAAGCCGACGCAAAAGCAAAAAGGCATGTTTACGTGCGGGCCGAAGTCTAGAAAGGGTGAATGATAAGGCTTGGAGCAAGAAGGCTCTTGCTCACCAGGACTTTCCTTTGTTCCGTGTACTTTTTCGTATTTTGCATGGCTTGGGCTGTCCCTCTTCTCCCTGTACTTGATGTAGTCATGTTCTAGGGATATTAAGAACGCCGCAACAAGCAGCAGGAAGAATGCATCGAAGAGAGACACGTTCTGCGCAAACCACTGCTGGATACCAGCAAGCGTAGCGAACAACGCTACTCCTCTTATGATGAGTGTTTCTTCCATCGTCTGCCTCCATTACATTTTCACAATAGCATTGGTGCGGGGGCGATTAATTAAATGTGTTTTTGATTAGCACAAAGTATTGTGGAATTCTTGTGGTTTTGTGGAAATAATACAAATAAATTTGACAATATTCACTTAAAATAGTGAATAACTTGGGGGTGGTATTTTAACTTCCAAAGGCGTATTATTGTCATGGCAGAACTTAACGAACTGAGAAAAAGAGTGCTTAAGTGCGCCTACAAAAATGGTCTTTCCACTGATGGAAAGGATCTTTGCGACAATATGCATCTTAAGCGAAGCACGGTTGATTATGCCCTTGAAAAACTCTTTGAGGAGAAGTATTGCTCCCGCCTAAGATATGAGATAAATCTTGATTCACTTGGGGTAGGAAAATTTGCGTGGTTTTTTGTTGCAATCAATTGGTCCGACTTTGATGAGGACAAATTCATCAGTAAAGCGCTTGAACTTGCGCAGGTTCATACCGTGGCAAAGGTGACGGGGACTTATGATTTTGCAATAAAAATTTTTGGGCCAAGCATTCAAAGCATTAGTGCATTTATCATCGGTTTAGAACAGCTTTTTGAAGGGTCAATAACAGATACCCATGTAATATTTGCCAACAAAAATTACAAAAGGCATTATCTGAAAGTAAGAAAATCAGTTCCAGTAAAACTGAAAAAGATTGATCGCTTGCTGCTTGAAGAAAAAACGAAGGACCCCTACAAAAACTTGGTTGATATTTCTGCAAAATATAAAGTGCACAGAAACACAATCTCAAACAGATGGAAGCACTTGGTGAAAAGTAGAGTCATTCTCAAAGAAGTTGTAGACCCGACGCAAAAAGGCTTTGACGAAATTGGTTTAGGACTTAAAGCGTTTGTAATAATCAAACCCCAGCCCGGCTATGAAGAAAAAGTGATGAGCGAGATGCTTGAAATGGAGGATATGGAAGATCTTTTTACAACGCTCTCAAACGAAATAATAGCGATAATAAGAACCGAGAACAGCCAAACGCTCGCATATTTCCACAAGACTCTTGCAAAAGCCTGTCGTTACATAAAAAGAACAGACACAATAATATTTTTGACAAAATATTCTAGGGATGGAATGAGCCGAGCGGAACTAGAGAACATGCTTGCTTTGTAGGGCGTATTGTTTTGAATCTTAGTTTTTTCTAATTAAATGAGGGTATAATTATTTCTTTTCGAGAACAACTACTTGACCATGATTCGCTTTAACTTCCACAATCCAACCGTCCTTGAGAACTTTTGTCGCAATTTTTGTTCCAACAATACAAGGAATTTTTAGTTCTCTTGATACAATTGCAGCATGACAAGTAATCCCGCCCTCATCAGTAACAATTGCAACTGCTTTTTTCATAGCAGAAATATATTCTGGGCGGGTCATTGAAGCAACTAAAACATCGCCCTTTTGAACTTTTTCAACAGACTCAAGAGTTTTGCAAACCCTTACTGGTCCAGTTGCAGTGCCTAAATTAGCGGCAACTCCATGAATCCCTTCAATTTCTTCACTTTTTTTATGAAAAAGATTTTCAAATTCAATAAAATCACTTCCGGTGAAAGTTTCAAACTTTCCTATTTCTCTTACAATTATTACTCCATTATATCGATCTTGGGCAAGTTGCTTTGTTTTTCCAGAAACAAAATCACTTTCACTATATTCATTAAGAAGAATATAATGTATTAATTTTTCTTCAATGTTAAATCTTTTACTTGCTTCTTTACAAATAAGGCTAATTGAATAAATTCCTCTGTAAATCCTGCTTTTTCGGTCATCTTGCCAATCCGTTAAAAACTCGGCTAACTCGATGAGTTCAATTTGCTGTTTTGATAAATTGTATTTTTTATATAAACTCATTTTTTTCTTTTTTAATTCAACAAAAGTTGGTTTATTAAAAGAAGCCATCTCTTCGCTCATTCGGGCTACTTTAATTTCAGTAATTGGATTATTTTGAACATAACTCGAATTTATCCAAAAATAATTTCCCATAAACTTTTTGATAAAAGCTTTCTTTTTTGTGCCCGTTGCATTTTTTATTTTCCATAATAATTCCTCTTTTTTTGACAAAAACGAGCTCGTAACTGGCGAGGAAAGAATAGAAAAATCAGAATTTTTTGTTTTGGGGTCCTTTTCACTTTTCAAAAAGTTCCTTATGTCGTGCTCAAGTCTTAATGAAATCCCTTCGATTAAGTGCGCAACTCCCCCAGTTAATTCAAAAGGGATAATAAGTTCGTTAGCAAGAGAAAAAAACTCTTTATTTGAAAGTTTAGACAAATCTTTTTCTGCGCGAAGAAAATATTTTTCATTTAATTCTAATTGCTTTTCATAATACTTCTTTTGTCTTTGCATGTATTTTTTATCAAGAGCAATTTTGTCAAGAATTATTTGCGCATGTTCATTGAAATCAGAAACAAGATAATTAAATTCGCAATAATCTCCCTTGAAATTCATTAAGAATTTTTTGTATGAAAATCCAAGTGGTTTAATCATTGTTTCAAGACTTGGAACTCCATAAATAAATACGGGTCTGGCAGCAAAACCTTGAGTATACCATTTTTGGTTTAATAAAGATTCAAGATTTTTGTTCATGAATAATACCGTTTATTTTTTAATAATCTTTACAATTCCCTTATTTGCATCAACTTCAATCAAATCCCCGTCTTTGAAAATTTGAGTTGCAAACTTTGTTCCAATAATACAGGGTTTTTTTAATTCTCTTGCAATAATTGCTGCATGAGCAGTAATCCCACCCTCATCAGTGACAAATGCAACTGCTTTTTTCATAGCTGGCAAAAACTCAGGTAGAGTCATTGGTGCAATTATAATGTCGCCCACATTCACTTTATTCATTTCATCCTTTCGTTTAAGCACTTTCGCTATGCCTGAAACTTTACCGGCAAAAGCAACATTGCCTTTAAGGGAACTAATATTAGGTTTTTTTATTTTTTCTAAAGGAAATTCAAACCCCTCATTCTTTGCAACAAATTCTTTCAGAGAAACATTCTCAAAAAATAAATTTGGTACAAGCACGCAATTTTTTTTCCTTTTCTTTAGTTCTTCAACACTTGGGAGTTTATTATTTTTTAATTCCTCAAATAATACCCCCGATTCTAATCCAATTGTTTTTGGGTACAACTTGTTAATTGAAACTCTTATCAACTTGTCAATCTCTTCAAAGAACTTGTCATTCTCACGCATAGAAAGAACCCGGGCTCGTAAATCTTTAGGTGTTCGAGCATCCACTCCTAAATAATAAAAAACAGCAAATCCAAGCATTGATTCAAATACTGACTCAATATATTTTACTAACTCTTCTTGCGTTTTACAAAAACCTTTTTTCCACACAAATTTATGATTCACTAAATCTTTTTCATAATTAGAGATTACTTTTTTTATTAATTCAGGTTCGTTTTTTGCTTTTTCCACTAAAACATCAATTAACCAATTATAGGCTTTATTTTCATGCCACAACTCAATTGCCCCTTCACGCAAATTATAGACATTTATTGGAGAAAAAGGATTTTTTCCAAAAACTTTATCACAACTTGAAGTTAACCCAAAAAACCATGCCTCTTCAATAATTAATGAATAATCTCTAACAACTTCTCTACAAAATATTTTTTTCATAAAACCACTAAATAACCCATTATTAGCATAAAATTATTTTTTTATTATTTTTACAATTCCCTTATTCGCATCAACTTCAATCAAATCCCCGCTCTTTATCGCTTTTGTCGAGTTGGCCGTCCCAACTACGCAAGGAATCTTTAGTTCGCGCGCACTAATTGCGGCGTGGCATAAAATTCCCCCCACATCAGTAACAATTCCTGAAGATTTTTTTAGAAGTGAAATAAATTCTGGTCGCGTCATTCCAGTCACAAGGATATCGCCTTGGTTAAATGTGCCTGGATTGAGAGGATCAAGAACAACCCTTGCAATTCCTTTGACAACGCCAGGAAATGCACTGACCCCTTTAAGCTCCGTCGATTCAGGGGTTTTGAAAAGCGCTCCTTCAATTTTTGCGACTTCTTTTCCTGTTATAACAACAAGTTTTCCATTTTCAAATAAAAGCGCGCTTTCGGTGTATCTTTCTTGCAGGGTTTCTTTTTTTGGAAGCTTTTTAGTTTTGAAGTATTGTGCAAGTTCCTTTGCTGTGAGGCAAGTCAAGAGTTCTGCAGGCATTTTTTCTTTTTTGGAGATAGCGCTTGCAAGTCCCCTAAAAAAAATCTCAGTTTCGCTATAAACCGCTTCTGAGTAAATTCTTGCTTCCTTAAACGAGGGAAGAAGCCCTTCAAGCGCCTGTGCTGACAAAAAATCAACTGTTTTTTTCATGAAATTATGATACTCCAAATGCTTGTCGTAGTATTTTTCAAATTCAGCATATTGCTTCTGGGTTGGCACTTTTTCGTGAAGATTTTTCATTATTTTAAGAAGAATATCTGTATTTTTTTTCAGTTCATTAAGAAGTTTTTTTGCATCAGTAGGATTTTTTGTTGCGCGTGCAGCCATTTTTGTTCCAAAAGCCACAAATTCTTTTTTTGGAATAAAAAAAGAAACGGCACCTTTTTTGTGGACAAATGCAGTGTGCTCAAATCCTATGCCGAGCGCTTTTTTAAGAGAGGAATAATATTGTGCCCCCCAATATGAGCAAGAAATGAATGTGTAAGATCCAGCCCAGCGCGAAACCCATTCCATATCTTCTAGTTTCTTAAGATTCATTACAATTTCCTTCTCTTTTTTGATATAACTTAGGATTATTGAGATATAAACATATTTTATAGCATTAAACTCCCCGGATTTGCCCGGTTTTTCCATTTGCTAATGGCGCCATTTTTATGCCTTTCTGCCCCTATTATTCTAAAATAAAGGAGTTGTATTATTGTGCTTGTAAAAGAACTAAAACCAAAGACACCGGTTGATGTAATCGAACTGGAAATAGTAACTAAAGGGGAGCCAAGAGCATTTGCCAGCGCAAGCGGACAGGGAACTGTATGCAGCGCCGCAGGAAAAGACTCTGAAGGCGACGAAGTTAGCGTTACTCTTTGGAACGAACAGTACAAAGAAGTAAACGACGGCGACAAGATAATAATCAAAAATGGTTGGGTTACTGAATACAAAGGCACCCTCCAAGTTAGCACTGGAAAACAGGGCACTCTTGAAGTCGTAAAGAAATAATTTTTTAAATACCGCATCTTTCACAACGGGTGCCTCTGCATTCGTTGTTTTTATATTTCCACTTTAGTGCCCACTTCTTCATGCTTTTTATCACCGGCACAAAGTCCTGCCCTGCTTTTGTGAGTGAGTATTCGCATTTTATTGGATATGAAGAGGAATCAATCCTCTTCTTTACAAGTCCCTCGTGCTCAAGCTCCTTTAATCGCTGTGAGAGCACTTTGGCTGTTATTCCTGGCAGAGACTTTTTTAGTTCCTGATACCTGCAGACCTTATCGCCCTTGCATAGCTCAAGAAGTATAAGTAGAGTCCATTTCTTTCCAATAAAATCGGCCGTCTTGTAGATCGTACAGGAGTAATCCATAGTATACTTTAGGAAACCAAGTGCTATTTAAGCGTGGCCTGGTAGATACTTGGTATACTAAAGATACTAAGGGGCTGTTATGAAGAGAAAGATTATCCAAATAGACGAAGAAAAGTGCAATGGCTGCGGTCAATGTATTCCAAACTGCAAGGAAGGGGCGCTCAAAGTCGTTGATGGCAAGGTGAGGCTAATAAGCGACCTATTTTGCGACGGACTTGGCGCATGTGTAGGCCACTGTCCAAAAGGGGCAATAACAATTATAGAAAGAGAGGCCCAAGCCTATGATGAAGAAAAAGTGATGGCAAAAATTGTGAAACAGGGCGAAAACACTGTACGAGAACACTTGATTCACCTTAAGGAGCACAACGAAGATAAGCTCCTATCACAAGCAATCGATTTTTTGAAGAAAAAAAAGATAAAAATCCCCAATATGGAGGGTGGAAAAATGAAAAATGAATTGCCTTGCGGCTGCCCCGGTTCCGCGATGAGAGAAATAAAGTTTAAGAGCTCAAAAAAATCCGTGGCGAGTGAAGAAATAGAATCTGAACTTAGACAGTGGCCAGTCCAACTCTCACTGCTTCCTGTGAGAGCCCCGTTTTTTGAAGGCTCGCACATGCTCGTTGCCGCAGATTGCACCGCCTTTGCGAATCCAAACTTTCACTCAAAGTTATTGAGAGGAAAATCAATAGTCATCGGGTGTCCGAAGCTTGACAATATAGAAATGTACACGGAAAAACTCACTGAAATATTCAAGCAGAACAAAGTGAAGAGTGTTACCGTAGCAACAATGGAAGTTCCCTGCTGTGGCGGGCTTTTAAGGGCAGTCGAAGACGCAATCAAGGCATCAGAAAAAAAGATTCCTTTGATAAGTGAAGTTATAATGCTTGACGGAACAATTCAATGAGCCTTACGGCAAGGCAATTCTTATTTTGGCGGTTTTTTCGAGGAGCCAAAAAGGTCCCTCGCCGATCCAAAAAATTTTGATTGACTGTTTAATTAGCAGTTTACTTCTTTTTTGAAGCTTTCTTGCTTTTTGTTGCAGTTTCAGCCGCAGCTAAAACAGCTGTTTCTTCAGCTTTCTTCCTGTGTCTTCCGAAGTTAGCGTATTTTCTAAACTTCGTCTTTGTCCAGGCCTCTGGCTGTCTTGATCTGAGTTTTAACTCTTCTGCCAAGAGTTTTTCCCTCATATCCTCGTCCACACCTAAGTTAAGGAGTGCATAACTCATATTCGCTCACCTTGATCTTTTTATGATTGAAACTAGAAAATCAGTTCCATATGTATTGCCCCGGACGTACTATTTAAAGGTTGCTCATCAAAAACCCAACCAAAAAAGGGTTTTTGGGTGTGAATTAGATAAAATAAGGTCAAAATAGCCTTGTTTTGCTTCGCTTTTAAATAACCCTTTTGTGGATAGCAAAAGACTATATTGAGGTGCTGTCAGTATCAGTGTATGATAATCCTAACCCAAAAAGAAGCCCAGTCTATTTTGAAGGGCGAAAAAAGGGGCTCTGCGTTTGTGTCACTTGATTTAGGAAAAACCAAGACTGAAGTAAAAATCGAGAACGGAGAGGTTTTTCTTGAAGAAACAAAAGTTTCGCTAAAAGAACTAAACAAAGCAAAAGAGCATACATGCTATACGGTAGAAAATGGCGAGTTAAAATCAATCGAACTTTTTTCTCCAGAGACAAATCTTTACTACAAATTGTGGTTCGAAAAAGACTGGCCAACAGTAATGCTTTCTTCAGTACCAATGCACAGGTGGAAAAACACTACTCCAAAAAATCACGCGCTTTCGATAGTAAATGAAATTCATCCTGTCAAAGGCAGAGTACTTGATACTTGTTGCGGTTTAGGGTACACAGCAACAATAGCCGCAAAAAATGGGGCAGAGAGCGTTGACACTTTTGAAAGGGATGAAAATGTGCTCGCGATAGCGAAATACAACCCCTGGTCAAGCGAACTGTTCCTGGGCGCACGAATAAAGATTCACCCCGAAGATGTCCTAGATGGAATAAAGAAGTTTTCGGACAAAACATTTGACAGGATAATTCATGATCCTCCGACACCTTCATTCTCTCCGGAACTTTATGAAGCAAAATTCTATGAAAATCTTTTTAGAGTCTTAAAAAACAGAGGTATTTTGTATCATTACTGCCCCGCGCCGGGGAAAACAAAAGGAAAAGAGTTCTGGGTTGGAGTAAAAAGAAAACTTGAAGAAGCCGGATTTTCCAACGTTTCTTATCATGAAAGATCTTCAGGAATAAGAGCGTTGAAGAAATAATTTTTTGCGGCAAATGGTCTAGCTTAGCAGCCCGTTTCCATTTGCGCGTATGAGGAATTATTTCTTTTTCTTTTTTGACGGAGCTGGGGTTTTGGCAGTTGTTTCGTCGCCCAAAAGTTCTTTCTCGAGCGGCACTCCTTTTTCCATTTCGTCAAATTCTTTTATGTCCTCGTCGTCAAGCCCAAGCTCCTTAAGCTTGCTGACATGTTCTTTCTCGGACATCTTTTCGAATTCCTTGCGCCACGCTACCATATCCGCCGTTTCCTTTAGCTTTGCGCCGTCAGGAGGTTTCATCGGTCTTCGCATCATAGCAAAAGATAACTCCCTTTGCCCTTAAAAACTTTTCCAGGGCGCGTGCCTAACAAGAGGATTATTAATTTTCTGCAACCGGCTTTCCAATGAGCCCCAGCATCGCTCTATGCACTTTCGAATAGACTTCCTGGGGGGTATTATAAGTTGGCTTGATACAATCAAATGCATTTATTCCAAGCGATCCGTACTTTCCAGTTCTTTGATCCTTAACAAGTGCGATTGAGTGAAAGAATTTGTTTTTGCTCGACTTAAATTCTACTGCCGTGACCTTGTAGTTTGGGTTATCTTCAAGAAGCTTTTTTGCCATGAACATCGCGCCATAACAAACAGCTTTTCTAGTCTGGTGCACATCTTCCGGCATGTTGTTATTGCCTTTCGAGAACCTCAAATGGCGTATCATATAATCGCGCGCTTCACTCCAATCCTTTATTTTTTCTGCGGACGCTTCAAGTGTCATGTTCCTATAAGGGTCTTTCAGCATATTGAGGTATCTTGGCGCTTCGACATGGGCCTTAGCTAGACCCAGGTACCCTACATTGAGCGCTGCAAGTCCTGCAGCGGTCCAAGCGAGCACTCTTTTTACTCTTGTTTTTCCTTTTGAAGGAATAGTTCTCTTTGATTCCGCAGCCATGCTAAAATAATTGTCTTTCTTGTTACATAATAATCCTTCCTTTGCATTTTGAATAACAAAGTTTATGGCTTTTTAATATTATTTTCAACAAAAGCAACTAATTTATACTGCAAAAACATTGGTGTCATAATGGAAGAAAAGCCTTTAATTAGTAGTGAAGTTAACAAGTCGCCTGCGCAAGTTACTGTGCTTCCTGAAGCCGACAGGCTTCTAACTGAATTAAGGCAAGAGCTCATTGTCGAAGGATATTCTGAAAAGACTTTGAAGATGTATTTGCTTTACTCAAGAGAGTTTCTGTATTTCACAAAAAAGCCAGTGGAAAAAGTTGAAAAGAGAGACATAGTGGCGTACCTTGCTCATAAAAAAGAATTGAATTGTTCTAACGCGACTCTTGCGCTCGCACATGCGAGCTTACAGTACATGCTTGAAAAATATTTGAAGATGGATGTGCTAAAGGATATTAAGATTCCTAAGAAATCAAAGTCTTTGCCAAAAGTTCTCACAAAAGACGAGATACGCGCGCTATTTCTTGCCACAAGATTTGGCCGAAACAGGATGATGCTCCAATTCATGTACGGCTCGGGTTGCAGAGTGAGCGAAGTAGTGAAAATGAAAGTAGAAGACATAAATCTAAAGGAACGCTCAGCGACTATTCGCGGGGGAAAGGGAAACAAAGATCGTTTCATCATTCTTTCAAAAGAATGGTGTAAGGATGTGAAAAAATACCTCGACAAGAAGAAAATAAAAAGCGAGTTTGTCTTTTCTAAAAAGAACGGCAAGAATCTGACGACCGATACAATTCAAAGAATTGTTCGCATTGCCGCCAAAAAAGCAGGAATAAACAAGCATGTTACCCCGCACTCCTTGCGCCATAGTTACGCTACCCACCTTCTTGAAGCTGGAACAAACATTAGGTACATTCAGTCGCTTCTCGGTCACTCAAACCTAAACACCACTCAGATATACACGAACGTTGCAAATGAACAGCTAAAAAAAGTGGAAAGCCCGCTTGACAAGCTATAAAATTTTCAAAGTCTTTTGAACTTTTCGACCTTACTGGTTCAAGTCGCTTGAAGGCATGTTCTCGTCAACTGGTGGGCCAGTTGGAGGGGTAAGAACAGAATTAGTGTCAACTTGGGCATTTGGATCTTTGGCGTTTGTATCTTCGCCCTGCTGATCAAGATTTCTGCAAAGCATCAAAGCATCGGATGCAGAAGGTATGTATTGGTAGAGGCAGTCATTCTCTTTATTCAATATTTCTTTGATATTGAGACATTCTTTGCATGTTGATGACTGGTTTTCTTGCACATACGGAAGAATAACTATTATTGATAGTGCGACCCCTATTACTATTCCAATAATTAATGGTGCTAACGCGTTTTTGAAATTCGGCATCGAGAGTTTCCTCATTTTTGAGCCGCGTTTCTTTTCATCAATAATTTCATCGTAATCGGAGTCTGGTTCTTTGAGCGACATGCTTAGTTTTAGGTTTTTTTTGAATAAAAACGTTTGTGTCGAAGACAAACTTTGAGGGTTTTTGTTTCACTCGCGTATTTTTGTTTAAATTGTTTGTAAGACTAAAAAGAAAGTGGCATATACATAATGAGTTTTTTTGGGTAAAATCACTTTTTAGAAATTTTTTTTAGGGGTAATTGAAAATTTCATCATCTACATAAGGCTTTCTCACATTTTGTTGTCCGAAATTTTTTGGGCAAATGTTTATAAATATGTTACGCATTTACTATGTCAAAATTAAGGCGGTCATAAAAATGTACAAATACACAATCGCAAGACAACTCGCATCCAAGAGAG